>NZ_JBEZYD010000028.1:0-36769 GCF_040638335.1 Nonomuraea sp. NPDC026600 | reverse complement strand
CGCATCAGCATCGCGAGCAGGAGCGGGTGGTCGAGACCACTCTCCTCCTCGCCCTCCCCACGGCGACGCATCAGCATCGCGAGCAGAAGCGGGTGATTGATACCGCTCTCCTCGCCGTGTTCGCGGCGGGCGGCCAGCGCGGCGAGCAGCAGGGCTTCCAGCGGTCGCCCTTCGCCTTCGGTCGTCTCGGTACGCCGGGCCTCTGCGGTAGCGGTCATGGGATTTCCTTTCATGCGCCGATACAGCGCACCAGGTTTGTGAGCGGGATACATCGTCCCGATACCCGAGGCCCATTAAAGGTATTCACAAAGAAAATTCCAAGAGGATCTGGTCCATATAGACACGAGCCTTTCGATCTCCGCCTACCGGCCCTGATCCCGGCCTGCCGACAGGTCGCACACGTGTCGCAAGCCGCTATGACACGCCGCAAGAGGCGCAATGATGACTGTTTCTTTACGCCTTTGCGGGTCGACGGCGTACACCCAACGGGAATTCCCAACAATCACCGAAATCAAGGGCTGCACATTGCGAATTTCAGACAGCAAAATGCCCTGCCACTGAGCGGACTCTCAGCAGCAGGGCGCTTTGACTGATCAGAGCACGGGCAGGTAGCGCCCCAGCTCGAACTCGGTCACCTGGCGGCGGAACTCGCGCCACTCCGACCGCTTGTTGCGCAGGAAGAAGTCGAAGACGTGCTCGCCCAGTGTCTCGGCCACCAGCTCGCTCCGCTCCATGACCGCGATGGCCTCGTCCAGCGACTGCGGCAGCGGCTGGATGCCCAGGGCGCGGCGCTCGGCGCTGGTGAGGGTCCACACGTTGTCCTCGGCGGCGGCCGGGAGCTCGTAGCCTTCCTCGATGCCCTTCAGGCCGGCCGCGAGGATCAGCGCGAAGGCCAGGTAGGGGTTGCAGGCCGAGTCGAGCGAGCGGAACTCGATGCGCGTCGAGCCGCCCTTGTGCGGCTTGTACATCGGCACCCGCACCAGCGCGGACCGGTTGTTGTGGCCCCAGCAGACGTAGGACGGCGCCTCGCCGCCCTGGCCCGCGATGGCCTCCGCGCCGCCCCAGAGCCGCTTGTAGGAGTTGACCCACTGGTTGGTGATGGCCGTGATCTCGGCGGCGTGCTTGAGCAGCCCGGCGATGAACGAGCGGCCGATCTTGGAGAGCTGGTAGTCGGCACCGGCCTCGTAGAAGGCGTTGCGGTCGCCCTCGAACAGCGACATGTGGGTGTGCATACCGGAGCCGGGGTGCTCGGTGAACGGCTTGGGCATGAAGGACGCCCAGATGCCCTGCTCCAGCGCGACCTCCTTCATCACCAGCCGGAAGGTCATGATGTTGTCGGCCGTGGTGAGCGCGTCGGCGTAGCGCAGGTCGATCTCCTGCTGGCCGGGCGCGCCCTCGTGGTGGCTGAACTCGACCGAGATGCCCATCGACTCCAGCATCATGATCGCCTGGCGCCTGAAGTCGTGGCCCGAGCTGTGCGGGGTGTGGTCGAAGTAGCCACCGGAGTCGATCGGCTCGGGGCGCTGGCCCGGCTCGGGGCGGTTCTTCAGCAGGAAGAACTCGATCTCCGGGTGGGTGTAGAAGGTGAAGCCCATGTCGGCGCACTTGGCGAGCGTGCGCTTGAGCACCCAGCGCGGGTCGGCGTGCGACGGCGAGCCGTCCGGCATGAGGATGTCGCAGAAGATGCGGCCCGCCCCCGGCGTCTCACTGCGCCACGGCAGGATCTGGAACGTCGCCGGATCCGGCTTGGCGAGCATGTCGGCCTCGTAGACCCGGGCGAAGCCCTCGATGGCCGAGCCATCGAACCCGATGCCCTCGGCGAAGGCGCCTTCGAGCTCGGCCGGGGCTATGGCCACCGACTTGAGGAAGCCGAGAACATCGGTGAACCAGAGCCGGATGAACCGGATGTCGCGTTCCTCGAGCGTGCGGAGCACGAACTCCTGCTGGCGGTCCAAAGCATCCCCTAGCGAAGACAGTACTGAGTTCTGTATCAGGATGCCGTGTCCGTGTTTCGCACACGTTACGTGGGGCGTCGGTGCGAGCCTCGCTGACAAAGAGCCCGGCCCGACCTATCGTGATCACGCAGTCAGTCTCGGGGGAGGCATTGGTGGCTATCGACCTGCTCAATCACAAGTTTGATCGGGCTTTCGACCACATCGACGCGGGCGGTGAGGGCGTCATCGGGCGTGAGGACCTGCTGGGGTTGGGTGCACGACTCCTGGTGGGATTCGGCGAGTCCCCAACCTCGGTCACCGGCAGCAGTCTCGTCGACGGCTTCGACGGGATCTGGTCGGCCCTGTCCGGCGCGCTCGGCCGGGACGCCGACTCCCGGATCTCGCGGGAGGAGTTCCGTTCCGGCATGACGGGGGCGTTCATCGAGGGCGACCACTACGACACGGTGTTCCGGCCCGCCACGGTGGCCGTGGCCGACCTCTGCGACGACAACGGTGACGGGCTGATCGGGCCCCGCGAGTTCCGTACGCTGCTGAGTGCCTTCGGCACCGCCTATGACGACGTGGACGAGGCGTTCGACCGGCTCGACCGGGCCGCCAGGGGCGCGCTGACCGTGGACGAGCTGATCGTGGCCGCCTGGCAGTACTACGTCAGCGACGATCCGAGCGCCGCGGGCAACTGGCTCTTTGGGCCCCTATGAGTACCGATGTGATCACCTCGGTGCGGACGGCGCTGCGGTCCATGCTCCAGTGGAAACCGCTGGCGCCCGGGCCGCGCAGAGGGGCGCCCGCCGCCGCGACGCTGCTGGTGCTCACCGAGCGGGTGCCCGCCATGGCGGCGCCGTGCCGCATGCATCCGGCCGTGTACGCGATCGAGGCGGCGGTCATCGACTGGGCGCGGCGAACGGAGCTCCGCGCCGACCCCGGTGCGGGGTTCCACCGCATGGCGGGCCGCGCGTTCGCCGAGTTCGACGCGGCCGCGGCGGCGCTGTTCGCGCAGTGGCTGACCTGGCTGTTCAACCTCGACGACGAGCTCGACGAGGGGCCGGGCCGGCTGGAGGTCTTCCAGGGCCTGCTGGCGGGCGGGGCGGCGCACCCGCTGGAGGCCGCCTTCGCCGACCTGTGGCGGGTGACCAGTGCCCGGATGAGCGACCTGTGGCGGACCAGGTTCGCGGCCAACCTGCGGCGCCAGCACGACGCCTGCCGCATCGAGGCCGAGAACCGCGCCACGGGCCGCATCCCGACCCTGGAGCAGTATCCGGCGCTCCGCAGGGGGACCGTCGGTCCCTACCTCTACGACCTCGTCGAGCCGTGCCTGCGTGTGGAGGTGCCCGCGTGGGTGCACGGCTGCGAGCCGTGGCAGCAGCTCGTCGACGCCTGCATCGACGTGACCGCCTGGTGCAACGACGTGGCGTCCCTGCCCAAGGAGCGCGGCGACGGGCACAATCTCGTCGTGGTCGTGATGCATCAGCTCGGCCTGGACCAGCCGGAGGCCACGGCCTGGGTGCTCGACCGGATCACCGAGCGCTGCCAGGACATGCACGAGGCCGCCCGGCGCCTACCGCTCGACACACTCACGCCCAGGCTGGCGCGCGATGTGAGCAAGGTGGCGTGCGCCTACCTCGCCGCGCCGCGCGCCCACCTCGACTGGCTCCTCGAGTCCACCCGCTACACCTGACGCCGACCGGCCGCGCGCTGCTCGGCGGCTCCCGGCGGCTACCGGGCGGGCGTGCTCGCGGCCAGCGTGTCACCTGCCGACGTGCGGCGGTACACGACCTGCTTGCCGACGCGCATCCCGACGGTCAGCCCGCCGCCGCTGAGCACGCTGAGGTGCTGGCTGACCGCGCCGGGCGTGAGCGACATGCGCCCGGCCAGCGCCGAGGTCGTGCTGGGCTCGGCCAGCGCGAGCAGGATCCGCGCCCGGCTGCGCCCGATGAGCGCCGCCAGCGCCTCCGGCGCGGGCGGCGGGCCCTGCTCCCACAGCGTCCCGACGCCCAGCACCGGATAGACCAGCATCGACTGGTACGGGGCCGACATCACCGCCACCGACGGCCAGTAGAACGCGCTCGGCACCAGCACCAGACCGTCGCCGTACAGCCCGCCGTTCAAGCACCACGGCCGGTTGATGTGCAGTCGCTCCCCCGTCCACACCACCGCCGGATCGAGCCCGGCGAACAGCTCGCGGGCGCCCCCCTGGGCCAGTTGCCGTGACCTGCGCAGCACGTCGCGCTCCAGCAGCCCGTACACGCGGGGCCAGAACTCGGCGAAGCACGTCTCCCAGTAGGCCCGCAGCGCGTCGGCGACCCGGGCCACGCCCGCCGCCGGATCGTCCATGAACCGTTCGATCACCACCGGGTCCGCGCCGCGCACCCTGGCCGCCTCGGCGCGAGCCCGTTCCGGCGAGGTGAGCCGTACGCGATCGAGCTCGGCCGCGAAGTCCGGCAGCGGTGTGTCGGGCGGCGGGGTGATGAAGTCCGCCAGATAGCCGCTCGGCGGGACGAGGGCAAACAACTCGGTCAGGTCCAGCCCCGCCAGCCGGGGGCGGACACACTTGATCCACGGCAGGTGGATCGACTGCCTGGCCGGGTCCTGCAGCGTACGCAGGCTGGCCACCAGCTCCCACATCGGGGAGAACGCGAACCTGATCCGCGCGACGTCCTCCGGCCGCATCACCCAAGTCACCGGCATACCTTTTAGTGTGCCCTAAATCGTTCGCCTCCACTAAAGGTGCAATATCACTCTTTATCCGTGACTAGCAGCGTCGTTGAGAAGCCGTCGTTCCTGAAATCCAAAGTGGGTGGGCTGCCCCGGGCGTTCTGGGCCCTGTGGAGCGGCACACTGGTGAACCGCCTGGGCACCATGGTGATGCCGTTCACCGGCGTCTACCTGACGCAGGCCAGAGGCGTGTCGGTGGCGGGCGCGGGGCTCGTGATGGCCGTGTACGGCGCGGGGTCGCTGATCTCGCAACTGCTCGGCGGGTGGCTGACCGACAGGATCGGGCGGCGGGCCACGCTGTCCGGCGGCATGCTCGCCACCGCGGGCGCGATGCTGGCGCTGGGATACAGCACGTCCCTGGCCGCGATCATCGGCTCGATGTTCGTGCTCGGGCTGGTGATCGACGTCTACCGGCCCGCGTCCAACGCCCTGGTGGCCGACCTGGTCTCGCCGGTGGAGCGGCCCAGGGCGTACGGGCTGCTGTTCTGGGCCATCAACCTCGGCTACGCGGTCGGGATGACGGCGGGCGGGTGGCTGGCCCAGCTCGGGTTCGGCTGGCTGTTCTGGATCGACGCCGTCAGCAGCGTGGTCTTCGCCGTCCTGGTCTGGCGGGCGGTCCCCGAGACCCGCGCGCCCGAGAGGACGTCGGCGGGCGGGTTCGGCGTGGTGCTGCGCGACCGGGTGATGGTCGCCTTCACCCTCGTCGTCCTGGGGCAGGCGCTGGTCTACCTGCAGACGGTCACCATGTTGCCGGTCGCGATGATCAAGCAGGCGGGGCTGTCCACCGGCGCGTTCGGGGCGGCGATGGCGCTGAACGGGGTGCTGATCGTCGTCGTGCAGCCGCTGGTGTCCGACTGGCTGGGGCGGCTGGACGCCGCCAGGACGTTCGCGCTGGGCCTGGCGGTCACGGGGGCCGGGTTCGCGCTCACCGCCTTCGTCACCGACGCGGTCTGGCTGGGCGTCACCATCGCCGTCTGGACGGCGGGCGAGATCGTCACGGCCGGCATCGCGGGCACCCTCGTCGCCGCGCTGGCGCCCGCGCACCTGCGGGGGCGGTACTCGGGGCTGTTCGGGTTCGCGTGGTCGGCCGCCGCGGTGCTCGCGCCGCTGGCCGGTGGGGCGCTGCTGGACGTCGGCCCCAAGGCCCTGTGGTTCACGGTGGGCGGCATCGGGCTGCTGTCGGCGGTGGCCATGCTGGCGCTCGGCCCGGCGATCAGGCGGCGAGCCCTCGTACCAGGTCTGTGACAGAACACACTTTTCGTCGCTTGGACGATAAAAACGCCGTCGTACTAGGCTGACCATGTGGCCCAACTGCGCATTGCCTTGGCACAGACAAACCCAACCGTAGGCGACCTGTCCGCCAACGCCGACCGGCTGCTCACGTGGACTCGCGACGCCGCCGAACGCGGCGCGCACCTGGTCGTCTTCACCGAGATGTTCCTCACCGGCTATCCGGTGGAGGACCTGGTGCTGCGCACGTCCTTCGTGGACGCCAGCATCAGGACGCTGGGGGAGGTCGCGGTCCGGCTGCGGGAAGAGGGGCTGGGCGACCTGCCCGTCGTCGTCGGCTACGTCGACCGGACAGGGCTCGCGCCGCGCGCCGGCCAGCCCAAGGGCGCCTCGCTCGACGCCGCCGCCGTGCTCCACCAGGGCGAGGTGGTCATCCGTACGGCCAAGCACCACCTGCCCAACTACGGCGTGTTCGACGAATACCGCTACTTCGTGCGCGGCGACCGCCTGCCGGTCTTCCGGCTGCACGGGGTGGACGTGGCCATCGCGGTCTGCGAGGACCTGTGGCAGGAGGGCGGCCCGGTGGCCGTGGTGGGCCAGGCGGGAGCCGGTCTGCTGGTGGTGCCGAACGCCTCGCCGTACGAGAAGGAGAAGGACGACGTACGCCTGGAGCTGTGCGCGCGCAGAGCGCGTGAGGCCGGGTGCGCGCTCGTCTACGTGAACCAGGTCGGCGGGCAGGACGAGCTGGTCTTCGACGGCGACTCGATCGTGGTGGACGCGGCGGGCGAGCTGGTGGCGCGGGCGGGGCAGTTCCGCGAGGAGCTGCTCGTGGTGGACCTGGACCTGCCGGTCTCCACCGCCGAGACCGGGGCGTTCCCGCACGACGCGGGCGACGGCTCCACGATCACCGTGGAGCGCCTGGTGCTGTCGACCGAGCCGGTCGAGCCGCGCGAACCGTTGCCCGCGCCGGTGGCGGAGCGGCTCGACCTGCACGCGGAGGTCTACTCGGCGCTGGTCCTCGCGGTACGCGACTACGTGGCCAAGAACGGCTTCCAGTCGGTGATCCTGGGCCTGTCCGGCGGCATCGACTCGGCGCTGACCGCGACCATCGCCTCCGACGCGATCGGGCCCGAGCGGGTGCACGTGGTGCTGATGCCCTCGCGCCACTCCTCGGACCACTCCCTCGGCGACGCCGAGGACCTCGTACGCAGGCAGGGCGTCAACGCCCAGGTGGTGCCGATCGCCGACATCGTCGACGCCTTCGAGAAGGAGATCAGCCTGTCCGGGCTGGCCGCCGAGAACCTGCAGGCCCGCGTCCGCGGCATGATCCTCATGGGCCTGTCGAACGAGCACGGCCACCTGGTGCTGACGACCGGCAACAAGAGCGAGCTGGCGACCGGCTACTCCACGCTGTACGGCGACTCGGCGGGCGGCTTCGCGCCGATCAAGGACGTGCCGAAGACGATGGTGTGGGAGCTGTCGCGCTGGCGCAACGCCCACGGCGACCCGTCGTTCCACCTCGACGCCG
Organism: Nonomuraea sp. NPDC026600; assembly: GCF_040638335.1. Classification (NCBI taxonomy): domain Bacteria; kingdom Bacillati; phylum Actinomycetota; class Actinomycetes; order Streptosporangiales; family Streptosporangiaceae; genus Nonomuraea; species Nonomuraea sp. NPDC026600. Next base: position 29,344 of record NZ_JBEZYD010000028.1, on the reverse strand, counting down.
AGCGGCCCATCCCGGAGAACTCGATCACCAAGGAGCCGAGCGCCGAGCTGCGGCCCGGCCAGCGCGACACCGACTCGCTGCCGCCGTACGAGGTGCTGGACCGGCTGCTCGACGACTATGTCGAGAAGGACATGGGCTCGCAGGAGCTCATCGCGGCCGGCCACGACCCGGAACTGGTGACGCGCATCATCCGGCTGGTCGACCTGGCCGAGTACAAGCGCCGTCAATACCCGCCCGGCCCGAAGATCACCCCGAAGAACTTCGGCCGGGACCGGCGCCTCCCGATCACCAGCCGGTGGCGCGAGACGACCACCTGACGACGCCGATCGGCACCGGCGTCCGCCACCGAAACGTCGGTGCCGTCATCTAACCTGAGGCTCTGCGATTGCTTAGGAGGTTCGGGCGATGACATCGACCCCCGTCGAGCAGGTCGGCGAGGTTTGCGACGCCACCGAGCGGATGATCGCGCAGGTGCGGGACGAGCAGTGGGCCGCCCCCACCCCGTGCACCGAGTGGAACGTCCGCGAGCTGGTCAACCACCTCGTCGTCGGCAACCGCCGGTTCGCCGGCATCCTGCGCGGCGCGGTTCCCCCGGGCAACGGGCCGCGCCCACCGGTCACCGACGTGCTCGGTGACGATCCCTTGGCCGCCTTCCGTGACTCCAGCCGCGACATGCTCGCGGCGTTCGACGAGCCCGGCGTGCTGGACAAGAAGGTCAGCATGCCGATCGGCACCGTCCCCGGCGTCGTGGCGCTCCAGTTGCGGATCGTCGAAGGGCTCGTGCACGGCTGGGATCTCGCTCACGCGACGGGCCAGACCGTGCGGTTCCCGGACGATCTCGTCGAGCAGGCGTTGGCGTTCACCCGCGACAGGCTCGCGGACGTCCCCCCGGACCGGAGCCCGTTCGGGGCCCCGACGCCGGTGCCGGACGACGCTCCGGCGCTCGACCGGCTCGCCGCCTACCTCGGCCGTCCGGTGACCACCGCCACGGACTAGCTCTGGACCAGCTCGGTGAGCTGGATGCCCGTCAGGCGAAGAGCAGGGTCAGGCCGCCGATCGTGTAGCAGATCATCAGGACGAACAGCGGGATCTGCCCCGCCACCGCCCGGTCGGGCCGCAGCAGGCGGACCGACCGGTCATGGGCGGCCACCACGCCCACCACGTGCCCGATCACGATGGCCAGCACCTGGACGGTGGCGATCGTCGCCGGGCCGACGGCGTTCTGGTCCACCGTGGCGTCGAGGCCGAGCGACAGGATGATCGCGCGCTGGCCCTCGATGACGAGCAGCGAGAAGTAGTGCGCGATCAGATAGCCGATCGCGATCGGCACCAGCGAGTGGGCGAAGCGGGGCGCCAGGCCCTTGGTCCCGCCGATCAGCCCGGCCAGCCCCAGGCAGAGGCCGTACAACACCGCCACCCCGGCGATGGCGGCCAGCAGGCCCACCAGTTGCCCGTCGGCCCGCCTGCCGAGGGGCGACAGCCGCCCGATCAGGGTCGAGTACACCTCGAACGGGTCGCCTCTGGACAGCCACGCGTGGCCGTACACCAGAGTCCCGGCCAGTTGCGCCGTGCCGTACAGGAGGCAGAAGACCAGCAGCGTGGCCGGCGCGGCGGGCTCGGGCGCGACCAGCTCCATCCAGGTGAAGGCGAGCAGTCCGGCGGCGGCGGGCCAGTAGCCGATCCGGAGCGGCAGTGGCCGGCGCGGCCGGTCGGGCAGCAGCCGGAACGGGTTCAGCAGCCGCCAGACCGGCCCGAACAGCAGCGAAGCAGGCACGAGGCCCACCCAGAAGAGCACATACACCAGGTACGGCCCGGCGTTCCCGTTGGCGGGGCCGGCCACGAGCCAGCCCAGCGTGTACGCGACGGTCAGCGACGTGAGCACCCGCAACGGCCGGGCGGGCAACCGCAACGGGATCACCCGTCCCGCCCGATCGCCCCGGAACCGGGAGTCCGCCCAGAGCAGCCCGAGCGCCAGAAAGGACACGACCAGCGCCGCGAACGCCCCTGCATAGGCGTAGAAAACCGGAATCGGCAGATCACTACGACCACCAACCCCATGCGCGAGCACTCCGGTCATCGCACCGCCACCTGGGTGAGGACGAGCTTGCTCCGGTGCGTCTCCACCTCGAACACGCCGGTCAGGTCCGCGGTGAACCGCACGGTCACCGGCACGCCGGGCCGCAGCTCGGCCTCGATGTCGTAGCCGTGCACGTGCACCTCGTCGGCGACGTCGCTGGTCACCGTGATGCTCACCGGCCGGCCCTTGGCCACCTCCAGCCACCCCGACGGCGGGCTCACCTTGCCCCCGGCGATGGTGATCTCCGCGTTCGGCCGCGCGCTGGGTGATCCCGTGGACACTTCGTGGCTGTTACCGGGAATGTGGTGGGTCTGCGACAGCGGCCCGCACCCCGCCACCAGCGCGCAGGCCACCACGGCCACGGCTCGCCTCACGCGGGCACCCCGGCCTGGACGTGCGCCTCATCCACCGTACGGCGGCGCCGGGGCGCGAGGACGACCACCGCGCACAGCACCCAGAACCCGGTGAGCAGCCCACGACTCCAGCCGGGCCCCAGCGGGATCACCGGGATCAGATAGACCACCCGGTCGAACGCATCCACACCGGCCAGCAACCCCAGCACGATCGTGAACCAGCCGAAAACCGCCCGCCCCCGCCGCAGCGCCGCGCCGAGGCAGAGCCACCAGGCCGCCATGAGCAGCAACGCGAGCGCCGCCAGCAGCGTGCTCTCGGCGGCGGCGGCGAGCACGTCGAGCGCCAGCCCCACGAACCCGCACAGGCTCCCGGCCACGATCACCCGCTGCCGGTGCTCGCTGCGCGCGGCCACCGCCGGGGCCACGCCGTTGCTCGACGGATCGCCCTTGCGCAGCCGTACGGCCTGCCCGGCCCGCCGGCAGAACAGGGCCGCGATCAGCCCGAGCACCACCGAACCCCCCAGGGCGAGCTGGGTCTCCACCTTGCCGAAGCCGTCGGCGCCGAACCAGTCGCAGCCCGCGGGCAGCCGCGCCTGCGCGGCGCTGTAGTCGGCGCACAGGTAGAGCTTGGTGAGCTTCACGGGCTCGGCCAGCCAGCGGCTGGAGCCGCCGGACAGTTCGGGCGCCTTGGCCGCGCAGACCGGCAGCATCGCGGGCGAGGACCTGCCCACGTCGGCCTGCCAGCAGTTGCCGGTCCCCTGGCCGTCCCACCAGACGTCCAGGGTGTTGGGCCGCCGCTCGCCGGTGGGGCTCACCCCGAAGACATTGCCCTCGTAGCGGTTGTAGTTGGACGTGTCGGCCTGCTTGGCCAGGTCGTTCTCGCCCCGGATGAACGCGGGGACGCCGAAGAGCCCGAAGGCCGCGCGGTTGTGGCCCCAGATCTGGTTGTTCCGGAAGACGTTGTAGTTGCCGCCCGCGACCAGGACACCGGTGCCCGGCGGGGCGCCCGTCTGGGAGCAGACCACGCCCTGCTCGTAGCCGCGCTGCGCCGGCGGTTTGGCGCAGGTGCCGTTGCGCGTGTACTCGTAGTAGTCCTTGTTGTTGTCGTGGATCTTGTTCTGCTCGAACTTGGCGTGGTTCTGCGGCAGGCCGGGGTGGCTGGGCCACAGGCTGTCCATCGTGGCGCCGACCATGTTGTCGTAGAACTCGTTGTTGTGCACCCACATCGAGTCGCCTGCGGTGCCCGAGTAACCGAGCGCGTTGTCGTGGCTCTTGCAGCGGCGGATCTCGATGGCGTAGCGCGGGACCTCGTGCCCTCGGCCGTCGTTGATGTTGGAGGCGCTGCCGGGATAGAGGCCGCCGTCGCCGTTGCCGTACGCCTCGCAGTCGGTGTAGAGGCCGTGGTCGCTGGCGAAGGTCAGGAAGCCGTACTCGTCGTTCCAGCGGGTGAGCACCTGGTCGATGACGAAGCCGTCGGTCTCCAGGATGTACAGGGAGTTGAACGTCGTGCGCTGGGCGGTGAGGTTCCTGAAGTAGACGCCGTTGGTGCGGTCGGCGCGGATGGCGTTCAGCTTGCGGTACTGGGCGTCGACGATCACGTCGAGGGGAGATGCTCCGGTGCCCTCGATCTGGAGGTTCTTCTTGCCGAGGATGGCGACCAGGTTCTGGTTGTGCGGGCAGCGTTGCTGCTGTTCGAAGGAGAGGATCTGGTAGCCCCAGGTGGACCAGCGAGCCGGGAGGTGGGCGCAGTCGCCGGTCGGGGCGGCCTGGCTGGGCTCTTCCTGGTAGAGGCCGGGGAGCAGGGCGATGGTCATGCCCGGCCGGTCGACCTTGTCGACGGCCTCCTGCAGATCCCTCACCCCTTTTTGCTGACATTTCGCGAAAAGGGAGAGGTTGCGCTGCTTGAGGGGGTCCGGGAAGGCTGCGATTCTTCGGGCGAAGTCGTCCGCGTCTGTTTTGCAGACCAGCAGATCGGGCTCCGCCCTGCGTAAGACGGGTAAGGTGCCCGAACCGTCGGGCAGCGTGATCGGACGTTCCTCGTGCGCCAGCGCGGGGGCGGCGAGCAGGAGCAGCAGGGACGAGCTCAGGGCGACGACGGCGGCGAACCTGCGCATGGGGGGCATGGCCGCGACGCTAGAACACCACTCATGTTCTGCCTAGAGTCAAGATCGAAATGGCCGGGAGAATCTCCCGGCCATCCGCATCTCAGCTTCGGGGCGCCATCCCGGCCATGACCGCGTCGACGATCCGTTCGGCCAGGTCGAGGGGCAGATCGCCGGCGGGCGCCCACTTGGTGTTGTGCATCATGGTCCCGGACAGCATCGCCATCGCCAGATCGATGTCGAGGTCCGGCCGCAGCTCGCCCGAGGCGACGCCCCGCTCCAGCGTGCCCCGCATGGCCAGCTTGCGCGGCTCGACGGCGCGCTTCATGAAGCGTTCCATCAGCCGCGGATAGCGATCGGCCTCACTCATCGCGATGTTCATCACGCACCGGGAGCGGGACTGGCCCGCCTCGCTGCGCATCGCGTCGAGCAGGACGATCAGGTCGTCGCGCACCGACTCTCCGGCCAGCGCCGGCAGCGGCGCTTTGAGCGTGGCCAGCGCGTCGACGACCAGGTCCTCCTTGTTGGACCAGCGCCGGTAGATGGTCGTCTTGCCGACGCCCGCCCTCGACGCGATCGCCTCGATGGTCAGCTCCGACACGCCCATGCCCTCGGCGATCAGGTCGAGTGTCGTCTCGATGATCGCCTTCTCGGCTTTTTCGCTGCGTGGACGGCCCGCCGGACGGGCCGTCGTGGATTCCTGGATCGTCATCGCGATCTCACACTACCGCTGGTTCTTTCTTTTCCGCCTGCTGCACCGGGCTGGCCTTGCCCGGCATCCACTTCAGCACCACCAGGACACCCAGCAGCGCGATCACCGCGGAGACCAGGGCCGTGATGTGCATGCCGTGGAGGAAGGCGTCGTAAGCGGGCTGGAGCAGTGCCTGCCCCCGCTCGCCGAGTGCGTGCGCGGCGCCGACCGTCGCCATGATCGACTCACCGGCGGCGTGCTGGGCGCCGGCCGGGAGGCCGGACAGTGCGGGCGCGATCTCGCCCCGGTAGCTGGAGGACAGCACCGAGCCGAGCACGGCCACGCCGAGCGCGCCGGCGATCTGGCGGACGGTGTTGCTCATGGCCGAGCCGACACCGGCCTTCTCCCTGGGCAGCGCCTCCATGATGGCGGTGGTCGCCGGCGGCATGATGTTGGCCATCGCGGCGCCCTGGACGAAGAAGATGATCTCGATCACCACGATCGGCGTGCTCTGGTCCAGGAACGCGTAGCTGGTGAGCGCCGCGGTGACCACCAGCATGCTGACCACGGAGGAGAGCTTGGCCCCGAACCGCTGGTTCACCCGCTGGCTGAGCGGCGCGAAGATGAGCTGCGCCGCGGCGAACGGGATCATCAGCGCGCCTGCCTGGATCGGGCTGAAGCCCAGCACGATCTGCATGTAGAAGGTCAGGAAGAACATCCCGCCCATCATCGCGAAGAAGACGATGCCCATCATGCCGATGGCGGAGGAGAACCGGACGTTGCTGAAGTTACGCACGTCGAAGGCGGGGTGGTCGGTACGCCGCTCCCACCAGACGAAGGCCGCCAGCACCGCCACGCCGAACAGCGTGGGCGTGAGCACCTCGGCGGAGGCCACGGTGGCCAGCTCGCCGCCGCGGATGATGCCGTAGACGATGGCGACCAGGCCGATGATGGACAGCAGCACGCCGATCGGGTCGAGCTTCGACGGCTTGGGGTCACGCGACTCCGGCACGATCGTGCTGATGAGGATCATGCTGATGATCACGATCGGCACGTTGATCAGGAAGACCGAGCCCCACCAGAAGTGCTCGATCAGCAGGCCTCCGGTGATCGGGCCGATCGCCACGGCCAAGCCGACACCGCCGGCCCAGACTCCGATGGCCTTGCCACGCTCACTCGGCGGGAAGACGTTGGAGATGATGGCCAAGGTCGCGGGCATGATGGCCGCGCCGCCGATGCCCATCGCCGCCCTGGCGAAGATCAGTTGCATCGGATCCTGGGCGTAGGCACTGGCCAGCGAGGCCAGGCCGAACATCAACATGCCGATGAACAGCATCCGCTTGCGGCCCGTGCGGTCACCGATCACGCCGAAGGTGAACAGCAACCCGGCGAACACCAGCGTGTAGGAGTTGATCGCCCATTCCAGCTCGCTCTGCGTCGCGCCCAGACCCAGATTGGGATCGGCGATGGTCTTCATCGCCACGTTGAGGATCGTGTTGTCGAGCACGACCGCCAGCAGGCTGAACACCAACACGCCGAGGATGCCCCATCGGCGTGGATGTCCTGCGTTCGCTTCCATGAAAGCACCTTCAATTTCGATACGGGTGAGTTTCGCAACGCTACCGTATCGCAAACTTATTCCGATACGCAACGGTTTCGTTTCGTAAGGGTTAACTCGTGGCGACGACTGTCTCCGTCGGCGCGACCGGCGCCTCGTCCGCCGGCTGTGGCCGCCGCCGCCAGAACGGCAGCGCGACCAGGACCATCGCCACGCCCGCGAGCCCGGCCACCACGAACGCCCAGGCGGGCCCGTGCGCGTCGATGATCGCCCCGGCGATCGGCGCGGAGATCGCGCCGCCGACCAGCAGGGCGGTGCCGTGGAAGCCCATCGCCTCTCCCCTGGCGCCCGCGGGCACCCAGCGGCTGACGGTGTCGACGGTGGAGGACAGCGAAGGGGCGCAGAGCACGCCGGCGGGCAGCAGGGCCAGCATGAGCCAGCGCCAGTCACCACCGGCCAGCGAGGCCAGTGTGGTCAGCAGGCCCATGCCCGCGATGAGGGCCAGGGGCGAGACGCCGCGCGACAGCCCACCGTACACGAAGCCACCCACCAGCGAGTAAACGCACCAGATGCCGACCGCGACCCCGATCCACGCGGTCTGACCGGTGTGCTCCATGGTGCCGACCAGGGCGAGCTCGGTCGCGGTGAGCACGAACGTGGCCGAGGCCACCGTGCCCAGCAGCGCGACGAAGGCGGGCGTGAGCCACCGCCGCCGTGGCACCCTCGCCGCGGGCGCCCGCAGCTCCTCGGCCGACCGGGTCGGTGGATTGAGCACGACCAGCGCCACGCCCGAGCCGGTCAGGCCGGCCGCGATGATCGCCAGCGTCGGCCCGCTGCCGAGCGTCGTCATCCCGGCCACGGCCAGCGCCGGGCCGACCATGTAGGAGAGCTCGACCAGCATCGAGTCGAGCGAGAAGCCGGCCCTGCGGTGCTCGACCGGCACCATGGCCGCCAGGCACTGCCTGATCACGCTGAACACCGGCAGCGCCAGCAGCCCCGCCACCACCGCCGCCACGACCAGCGCCACGTAGGGCAGCGCCCACGCGCTCGCCCAGAACGCCGCCTGCGCGCAGGTGGTGATGATCAGGACCGGCCGCAGGCCGTGCTTGTCGACGAACCGGCCCGTCAGCGGTGACCCGACGGCCATGCCGACCGTGCTGGCCATGGTGACCAGCCCCGCCCTTCCGAAGCCGAGCTCCATGCCGTTGACGACGTGCAACGTCAACGCCATCCCCGTCGCGGTGGTCGGGATGCGGGCGATCAGGCCCACCAGGAGTAACGTCCGCACACCGGGGAGCCGGAACAGCTTTTTGTAAGGGTCGAGTGCCATGTTGGTTGCTTACCTCCGGGTCCATTGTGGCAAGCGGCACCGACAGTTCCGCCACCGGTTTACCGCGCGTGCCATCATCGAGAGGTCCGGGTACGCCACTGGGGCGCCTCGAGACTTCACCGGAGGGTTTGCCATGTCCTCTTCCACCACGCTGTACGGCGGCACCGCCGGGCGCAGGGTCACCGTCCGCGACCTGATCGCGGCCAAGGAGCGCGGAGAGCGGTGGCCGATGATCACCGCCTACGACGCGATGACCGCCCGGGTGTTCGACCAGGCGGGCATCCCGGTCCTGCTGGTCGGCGACTCGGCCGCGATGGTCGTCTACGGCTACGACTCCACGCTGCCCGTCACGGTCGACGACCTGCTGCCGCTGACGGCCGCCGTCGTCCGCGGCTCCACCCGCGCACTCGTGGTCGCCGACCTGCCGTTCGGCTCGTACCAGGGCTCACCCCAGCAGGCGCTGGAGTCGGCGGCCCGCTTCATGAAGGAGGCGGGCGCGCACGCGGTCAAGCTGGAAGGCGGCCGCCGCGTCCTGCCGCAGGTCGAGCTACTGGTCTCGGCGGGCATCCCGGTCATGGCCCACCTCGGCCTCACCCCGCAGTCGGTGAACGTCCTCGGCGGCTACCGCGTCCAGGGCCGCGGGCAGTCGGGCGACGAGCTCATGGCGGACGCCAAGGACCTCGAACGGGCGGGCGCCTTCTCGGTGGTGCTCGAATGCGTGCCCGCCGAGCTGGCCGAACGGGTGACCGCCTCGATCACCATCCCGACGATCGGCATCGGCGCGGGCCCGGCCACGGACGCGCAGGTACTGGTGTGGCAGGACCTCATGGGGCTCACCCAGCGCCCGGCCAGGTTCGTCAAGCAGTACGCGGATCTGGCCACGGAGATGGACCGCGCCGTCCGCGCCTTCGCGGCCGACGTGGCCTCGGGGGCCTTCCCGGAAGCCGGCCACTCGTACGGGTGACCCTGGACACATCCCGACATATGGTGAAAACTTTATCAACTGCTTATAGTCGGGCCGACTGGGGTGCGTCATGCCTTTCGTGGGACGAGAGCGCGAACTCCGGCAACTGGCAGACGCCCTGAGCCGTCCCCCTCTCGTGCTCCTGATCGAGGGCGAGGCGGGGGTCGGCAAGACCCGGCTGCTGCACGAACTCACCGGCCACCCGATGCTCGTCGGGAGCTGCCATCCCATGCGGTTCCCGTACGGGCCGGTCGTGGAGGCGTTGCGTGACGCCCGCCCCATGCGCGACCTCAACCCGATCACCGGGGCGTTGCGACCGTTCCTGCCGGAGTGCGGCCACCTGCTGCCGCCCACCCCTCCCCCGCTCCAGGACGCGATGGTGGAGCGGCACCGGCTGTTCAGGGCGGTGCTGTCGCTCCTGGGCTCGCTGCGGCCGATCACGCTGGCGGTCGAGGACGTGCACTGGGTCGATCCGGGCACGAGGGAGTTGCTGGCGTTCCTGGCTCGCTGCCTGCCGGACGGGGTCAACCTGGTCGTCACGTACCGCGCGGAGGACCTGTGCCATCCCGTGACCGAGCTGCTCGGGCACCTGCCGCCGCGCATCGACCACGCCGAGATCGCGCTCGGCCCGCTCACCGCCGAGGAGACCGCGCTCCTGGTCAAGCACCTGCTGCCGGGTTCGGCCGACCTGTGGCCGCTCACCGGGGGCGTGCCGCGCGCCGTCGAGGAGCTGACCCGCATGCTGGCCGACGGCCAGGAGCCGGGCACCCCGCCCGCGCTGCGCGACGCCGTGCTGGTGAAGCTGGCCGCGCTGCCGCGCGCGGCGCGCCACATCGTGCAGGCGGCGTCACAGGTCGAATATCCGGTGTGCGAGGACGTGCTGACGGGCGTCGCGGGCGTACCTCCAGAGCAGGGCGAGCGCGGCCTCTCCGAGGCGGTGCGGTGCGGCCTGCTGCGCGAGTGGACACCCGGCAGGTACGGCCTGCGCCAGCCGCTGGCCAGGCAGGCCGTCTCCGAGACGATCACCCCGGCGGCAGGTCGCCGGCTGCGCCGCAGGATCGCCGGCCCGGCCGAACCCCAGGGCACGCTGTCACCGCGCGAGGAGGAGGTGGCCAGGTTGGCCGCCGACGGCCTGACCAACAAGGAGATCGCCGAGAGCCTGTTCCTGTCGCCGCGCACGGTCGAGGTGCACATCGCCAACGCGCTGCGCAAGCTGGGTCTCACCTCGCGTAGGCAGCTCGGCATAGGTACGACCTAAACCGCCCTACGTAGTCGCATTACGTGTGCTCCACGTATGGCCGCGAGCCCGATTCTGTCTCATGTTTCAGTGATCCCCGTCCAATACCCCAGGAAGGGCTCACACCTGTCATGCGACCACGCACCCTGATGCTCGCATCACTCGCCGGCGCACTGGCTTTATCGGCCGCGCCCCTCCCCGTCTCGGCCGCCGCGCCGGAGACCAGCACGTACATCGTCCAGCTCAACCCCAACATCCGCGCCGCCACGAGCGCCGCCGAGGAGCAGGTCGGCAAGTACGGCGGGCACCTGATCGGCGTCTACGAGTCCGCCTTCAAGGGCTACACCGCCACCCTGACCGCGGACGCCGCCGAGAAGCTCAGGCAGACCCCGAACGTGCTCACCGTCGAACCGGACGCCGTCGTCACGGCGTTCGCGCAGACGGTCCCGACGGGCGTCAGGCGGATCTTCGGCCCGTCCAACCCGAACCTGGACATCGACGGCGTGGACGACGTGCAGATCAACACGGACGTGGCCGTCGTGGACACCGGGGTGGACCAAACCCATCCCGACCTGAACGTGGTGGCCCGCGCCAACTGCGTGACCGGCGTCTGCATCAACAACTCGGGCACCGACGACAACGGCCACGGCTCGCACGTCGCGGGCATCATCGGCGCGCGCGACAACACGATCGGCTCCGTCGGCGTGGCTCCGGCCGCCCGCATCCACGGCGTGAAGGTGCTCAACTCGGCCGGCTCGGGCACCCTGGCGGGCATCGCCGCCGGGCTCAACTGGGTCGTGGCCCGCGCCTCCACCATCGAGGTCATCAACCTGAGCCTCGGCTGCAACGGATGTACGAGCAGCGCGATCAGCACCGCGATCACGAACGCCACCAACGCCGGCATCGTGGTCGTCGTCGCGGCGGGCAACAACCACTCGAACGCCTCGACGTTCTTCCCGGCCAACCACCCTGACGTGGTCACCGTCTCGGCGCTGACCGACAACGACGGGCTGGCGGGCGGCCTCGGCGGCAGCACGCTGTCGTGCCGCACCGAGACCGACGCGGACGACACCTCGGCGTTCTACTCGAACTACGGCGCCACGATCGAGATCACCGCACCCGGCACCTGCATCTACTCGACGTGGATGGGCGGCGCCTACAACACGATCAGCGGCACCTCGATGGCCAGCCCGCACGTGGCGGGCGCGGCGGGCATCCTCACAGCGGGCACCCGCAAGCCGACGACCCGGGCCGGGGCCCTGGCCGTGCGGACCAAGCTGATCTCCACCGGCAACTCCGGCTGGACCGACGACTCGGGTGACGGCGTCAAGGAGCCGCTGCTCGACGTACACGACGCGACGCAGTACTAACCCTCACCTCCGCCGATGAACGACCGGGTGCCCGGCGTGCCGGGCACCCGGTCCGGCGTGTCAGGCCAGCGTGGCGGGGTCGGTGTTCGAGCCGCACACCACCACCGCGACCCGCTCGCCGTCCGCCGGGACGTACGCCCCCGACAGCAGCGCGGCGTAGGCGGCCGCGCCCGCGTGTTCGGTGACCACCCGGTGCTCCGTCCAGAGGACGCGGCGGGCGGCCACGATCGCGTCGTCGGTCACCAGCACGCTCTGGACGTCCGCCCGGGACAGGATGTCGTACGCGATGCCGCCCAGCCGGCTGGCACCCAGCGCGTCCGCTCCCACGCCGCTGACCTGAACCGGCACCGGATGGCCCGCCCGCAGCGCCTCATGCAGGGTCGGGCACAGCAGGGGTTCGACGGCGACGATCCGCGGCCCGCTCCCCCCGGCGGTTCCGGCGCCCACCGTGATGCCCGCGGCGAACCCGCCGCCACCGACGGCCACCACCACCGTGTCCACCCCGCCGGTCTGCGCCATCAGCTCCAGCCCCGTGGTCCCCTGTCCGGCCACGACCTCCGGCTGGTCATAGGCGTGCACCTGAAGCGCCCCGGTCTCCGCCGCCCGCTTGCCCGCCGCCTCCGCCGCCTCCGCGTAGATGGCCCCGATCTGGTTGACCTCCGCCCCCAGCACCCGCAGCCCCGCCACCTTCACCGGGCTGCTCACCTCCGGCACGAAGATCTCCGCCCGGACGCCCAGCGCCTTCGCGGCGTAGGCGACGGCGAGTCCGTGGTTGCCGCCGCTGGCCGCGATCACCCCGCTCGGCGGCAGCTCACCGGCCGCCAGGATGCGGTTGAACGCCCCCCGCACCTTGAACGACCCCGAGTGCTGGAGCTGCTCCAGCTTGAGGAACAGCCCCGGAGAGACCTCGAGCACCGGCGTACGCAGCACGTGCCCGCCGATCCGCTCGGCCGCGCTTGCCACGTCCTCATAGGTCACTGTCATCGTAGGCATTTAGGAAGTTTCCTAAATGCCTAATCACTCTGTCAACGCCTGCGAGATGTCCGCCCACAGGTCCTCGGGGTGCTCGATGCCCACGGCGATGCGTACGGTGCCCTCGCCGATCCCGTGCCTGGCCAGTTCGTCGGCGCTGAGCGCGCGGTGCGACGTGGTCGCCGGGTGCAGGACGAGGGTCTCGACACCGCCCAGCGAGGGAGCCAGCAGCGCCAGCCGGATCGAGCTCATGAACTTCTCCCCCGCGGCGCGGCCACCGACCAGGTCGAAGGAGAACACGCCCCCGAAATCGGGCAGGAGCTTGGCCGCGAGCTCGTACGAGGGATGCGACGGGAGCCCCGGCCAGTGCACGGCGGCGACCGCCGGGTGCTCGGCGAGCCGGGTGGCGAGCAGGCGGGCGTTGGAGCAGTGGCGTTCCATGCGCAGCGCCAGCGTCTGGATGCCGCGCAGCGTGAGCCACGCGGCGAACGGGTCCGCGGAGGCGCCCAGCTCGATCGCGAAGTGCCACGCCTTCTTGTACAGCTCGTCGGAGGCGAACACCGCGATGCCGCCCACCACGTCCGTGTGCCCGGACAGGTACTTGGTCGTGGAGTGGACGACGATGTCGGCGCCGTGTTCGAGGGGGCGGCACAGCATGGGCGTGGCGAAGGTGTTGTCCACGACCGACACAAGGCCGAGCTCCCGGGCGACGGCGCACATTCCGGGCAGGTCGGCGACCTGGGCGATCGGGTTGGCGATGGTCTCCAGGTAGACGAGCTTGGTCTCGGGGCGCACGGCGGCGCGCAGGGCGTCGGGGTCGTCCTCGGGCACGTGGGTGACCTCGATGCCGAACCGGGCGACCAGCTCGTTGATCATCGCGGCCGTCCCGCCGTACAGGGCCTTCTGGGCGATCAAGTGGTCGCCCGGCTTGAGCAGGCCGAGCAGGATGGTGTTGATGGCGCCCATGCCGGAGCCGGTGGCCAGGGCGGCGACCCCGCCTTCGAGGCCGGAGACGGCCAGCTCCAGCGAGCGGACGGTGGGGTTGGTGTAGCGCCCGTAGACGAACGGGCCATCGGGGCGGCCCATCGCGTCGGCCATCACCTCCGGGTCGTCGAAGACGAAGCCGGACGTCTGGTAGATGGGCATGGTGATCGGACGGCTGCCCTCGATGGACGGCTGGGGCAGGTGCACGGCTCGGGTCTCGGGGTGCAGTTCGCTCATGTCACTCAGGATGTACCGCAATGTGGCTCGTTGTCAGATCCAATGGTGGAGAATTGGTCCATGAATGGGGCCAATCTCGATGATCTCGTCGATCTGCTGGGCCGCTGGGCGTCCGGGCGCGGGCCCCTCTACCTGCTGCTCACCGGCCGTCTGCGGGCGCTCATCGACGACGGCGTGCTGCCGCCCGGCGAGCAGTTGCCGCCCGACCGGGTGCTGGCCGGGCGGCTGGCGGTCGGCCGGGGCACCGTGGTCGCCGCCTACGACCTGCTCCAGCAGGAGGGCCGGGTGGTGCGCCGCCAGGGCAGCGGCACCCGCGTCGCGCACTGCGACCTGCCTTCCACCCGTTCCACGGACAGCGTCGTCACGAACCCGCTGCTCATGCACATCCTCTATCCCCCGGACGGCGTACAACTGCTGACCTGCGCCGCCCCCGACATCCCGCCGTACGAGCTGGTCGAGGCGTACCAGGAGGCGGCCGGCCGCCTCGTCGGCCTGCGCGACCTGGGCTACCAGCCGGCCGGGAGCCCCGTCCTGCGCGAGGCCGTCGCCGCCTACTACCGCGGACGCGGGGTGCCCACCACCGCCGGGGAGATCCTGGTGACGAACGGCGCGCAGCAGGCGCTGACGCTGCTGGCCGGGCTGCTGGTGTCGCCGGGCGACACCGTGCTGACCGGGTCGCCGACGTACCCGGGCGCGCTGGAGGTGTTCCGGCACGCCGCCGCGGCCGTCCGGCCGGTGGCGCTGGACCCGGTTCCGGCCGAGGCGATGCGCGAACGGCCGGCCCTCGTGTACGCCGTGCCGACCGCCAGCAACCCGAGCGGTTCGATCATGGAATCGGCCGACCGGAGGCGCCTGGCCGAGCTCGCCGCCGAGCACGACGTGCCGGTGATCGACGACGAGGTCTGCGCCGAGCTCTGCTTCTCGGGCGTGACCCCGCCGCCGCTGGCCGCCTACCGCTCCGTCGAGCAGGTGATCACGATCGCCTCGCTGAGCAAGCTGGTCTGGGGTGGGCTGCGAGTGGGCTGGATCCGGGCGGCCGCGCCGCTGGTGTCGCGGCTGGCCCGGCTGCGGGCCGTACACGATCTGGGGGGTGAGGTTCTCGGGCAGCTCGCCGCCACCACGCTGCTCGGGCGGCTCGACGAGATCAGGCGGGCGCGCGTACGGACGCTGCGGGCGCGTCACGACCACCTCTGCGCCGAGCTGCGCGAGCACCTGCCCTCGTGGGAGTTCGAGCCCGCCCTCGGCGGCCAGACGATCTGGGTACGGCTGCCGCGCGGCGAGGCCGACTCGTTCGCCCAGGTGGCGCTCAGGCACGGGGTCGCGGTGCCGCCGGGGCGCTCGTTCGACCCGCTCGGCGGGCACGCCGAGTACATGCGGTTGCACTTCCTGTTCCCCGAGGAGGAGCTGTCCCAGGCGGTCGCCGCCCTGGCGCGGGCCTGGCGCTCCTATGACGGCGTCCGCGAGCCCGCCGCCCGCCACACACTGATCGTCTGATTCCGCCTCCGCCCATAGCTGACAACGGGGTGGCCGGGCAGCCCCTGCGGGAGAGTGGACTTATGAACGTGACGTTCGTGCTCGTGCACAGCCCGTCAGTGGGGCCTTCGACCTGGGCGCCGGTGGCGCGAGCTCTGGAGCGCCGGGGATACGCCGCCGTGGTGCCCGACCTGACCGAGGTGGCGCGGCGCGGCTCGCCGTACTGGCCGCGGGTGGTGGAGGCGGTGCGCGCGGCCGCGCCCGAGACGCCGATCGTGCTGGTCCCGCACAGCAACGCGGGGCTCTTCGTGCCGGTGATCAAGGAAGGGCTGGGCCATCGGGTGGTGTCGTGCGTGTTCGCCGACGCGCATCTGCCGCCCCGGGACGGGCTGGTGCGGGCGGCGCAGGAGGCGTTCCTGCCGTTTCTGCGTGATCTGGCGGACGCGGACGGCGTGCTGCCGCGCTGGACCGACTGGTGGAGCGACGACGACGTGGCCGCCATGCTGCCCGACCCGCGGGTCCGCACCGTGGTGGTCGAGGAGCAGCCGCGCCTGCCGCTCGGCTACTACACCGAGCCCATTCCCGTCCCCGCCGGGTGGGACGAGGTCAGGTGCGCCTGCCTCTGGTACGGCCCGCCCTACGACAAGGTGGCCGAGGAGGCGCGTGGACGGGGCTGGCCGGTGATGCGGACCCCCGGCGAGCACCTTCAGCAGGTCGTCGATCCCGAGGGGGTGACCGACGCGCTGCTGAAGCTCTCCCGGAAGTCGTGAACCGCTGCGCCCAGGGCGGTCAGACGTCGGTGACGCGTACTCCGGCGTGGGCCTTGTAGCGGCGGTTGATGGAGATCAGGTTCGCCGTCAGCGCCTCGACCTGGAAGGCGTTGCGCAGCCGGCCGCCGTAGACACCGCGCACCCCGGGAATGACCGCCGCGAGCGCCTGCACCGTATCGGTGGCCTCGCGGTCGTCACCGAGCACCAGAACGTCCAGATCGACCTTGTCCACCGCCGGATCCATCAGCACCACGGCCGACACGTGGTGGAACGCCGCCACCACCCGGCTGTCCGGCAGCACCGCCGCGGCCTGCTGGGCGGCGCTCCCCTCCTCGACGGGCAGCGCGTAGGCGCCCTGCTTGTCGAACCCCAGCGGATTGACGCAGTCGACCACGATCTTGCCGGCCAGCTCGGTACGCAGCGACTCCAGCAACGCCTTGTGCCCGTCGTACGGCACCGCGACGATCACCAGATCGGCCTCGGTGGCGACCACCGCGTTCTCGGCCCCCCGTGCACCGGAGCCGATCGACTCGGCCGCCTCCTGAGCACGCCCCGCGCTCCGCGAACCGATCAGCACCGGGTGCCCGGCCAGCGCGAACCGCCGCGCCAGCCCCTTCCCCTGGTCTCCGGTCCCGCCCAGAATCCCGATCGAAACACCGTTCACAGTCATCCCGCATTCCTATCAGCCCGTTTCACTGCTGAGAACGCCGGGGGCTTGCCGCGGGCTGGTGCGCGGACGCGCTTCGTGGTACGGATCCGGCGAGATCACTTCCGTACCAGGGAGGTCTTCCTTGCGTTTATCCATCGCCCTCCTGAGCATCGCCGTTCTCCTCACTCCCACGGCCGCGACGGCCCACGCCGTCGAGCCGCCCCCACCGGCCGTACGGGACTTCGGCAACGGTCCCGAGCGGAACGAGGAGGCGGCAGGCGTGTCCGCCGAGACGCTCCGCGCCCCTACAGAGGAACCGTACGGCTACTCCCACGAGCGAGATCGCGGCTATCCCCGCCAGAACCAGCTCCCGATCCCCGGCGAGAACCCCGCCGACGCCTCCATCAAGCTCGGCCTCGTGCCGTACCACGGCATCGCGCCCAGACTGAACGACCTGCAGAGACGCAGCAAGCGGGTGAGCGCGGAGATCATCGGCCGCTCGTACCAGGGCCGCGACCTCTACCTCGTCACCGTCACCGCGCCGGAGAGCCGCGAGGAGGCGCGCGAGCAGAGCAGGCTCCGTGACCGCATCCAGCATGACCCGGCAGCGGCCGCCCGGGATCGGGGGCTGCCCAGGAAGTACAAGGCGCCGCTGTTCGTCAACAACAACATCCACGGCAACGAGTGGGAGGGCACCGACGCCGCGCTACGGGTGATCGAGGAGCTCGCTACCAGCACGGATCCCGAGGTCGCGGACCTGCTCAGCCGCACGCGGCTGTACTTCAACGTCACCGCCAACCCCGACGGCCGCGTCAACGGGGTGCGCGTCAACGGCGCGGGCTTCGACCTCAACCGCGACTTCGTCACCGCCTCGCAGTCCGAGGTACGCGCGATGCGCCAGGTGATGATCGACACCCAGCCGGTCACCATGATCGACCTGCACGGCTACGTCAACGGCACGCTCATCGAGCCCACCACACCGCCGCATGGAGCCAACTACGAGTACGACCTGTTCATCAGGAACACCTACGCCAACGGGCTCGGCATGGAGGCCGCCATCAAGGCCCTGGGGCACACGCCCGAGGCCGACGGCGTGTACCCGCCGCAGATCCCGTTCCGCGACTCCGACGAGGGCTGGGACGACTGGCCGCCGATCTTCGCCCCACAGTACGCGCCGTTCCACGGCGCGGTCGCCGCGCACACCGTCGAGATCCCACTGCGCGTCAACGGCTCCGACTACATCAACCTGCCCGTCGACGAGCTGCGCCGCCGCTCCGGCATCAACACCGCCATCGCCGCCGCCGCGATCCGGGCGACGTACGGCTTCGTGCGGGCCAGGCACGACCAGCTCATCGCCGACCAGATCGAGGTCTTCCGCCGGGGCGCCGCCGGTGAGCCGTCCAGGACCGTGCCGCTCGGCATCGTGCCCGGCTTCGGCTCCGAGGACGTCTACAACACCACCTTCCCCCGGGCGTACGTGATCCCGGCGGGCGGCGGGCAGCGTTCCGCGACGGCCGCGGCCCGGCTGGTGGACCACCTCATCGCGAACGACGTCGAGGTGGGGCAGGCCAAGCGCTCGTTCAGGGCGAACGGCAGGACGTACCTGGCGGGCTCGTACGTCGTCGACATGCGCCAGCCCAAGCGCGGCCTTGCCAACGTGATGCTGGAGGCGGGCACCGACATCTCCCCCAGGGTGGATGCCATGTACGACATCTCCGGCTGGAGCCACGCCCTGCTCTGGGGTGCCACCGTGGACGGCGTCACCTCCCTCCAGGCGCAGGCGGAGCCCGTCAAGGCCGCCGCCCCGACGGGCTCGGTCCCGAAGGGCCATGGCCCGCTCGCACTGAAGGTGATCGACGCCAAGGAGGTCATGGCGCTGAACGCACTGCTGGCCCAGGGCGTCGCGGTGACCTGGGCGAACGATGGCACCGCGATCATCCCGGCCACCGCGCGACAGGCCGCACACACGGTGTCCGACCGATACGGCGTGGCGTTCACCCCAGCAGGCACCGCGGCAGGCACCCCAAGGGGCATAGCGGCAGGCGCTCCGGCGGGAACCCCAGTCGGCGCACCGTCGGGAACCCCAACCGGCACCCTGGCAGGCACCGCCACGGGTACGCCGCTGTCCCAGGTGCGGATCGCGGCGGCCACCTCGGCGGACGAGCTGTTCACGCTGCGCGAGCTGGGCTTCCCCGTCACCCCGATCTCCACGGCCACCCTCAACAGCGGCTTCGACTGGAGCGGGACCGACGTGCTCTTCGTCTCCAGCGGGCTGAGCTACACGGCGCTCAACCCGACGGCCAAGGCGGCGCTCGACACGTTCCTCGCCTCGGGCGGCGTGGTCACCCGTGGCAGCACCGGCGCCGCCTTCAACACCGCCGCCGGACTGCTCACCGCCACGTCCGTCGCCGGTCGCGGTGACGCCAACGGCGTGGCTCGCGTGGTCTCCTCAACCGGTCCGGTGGGCAGCGGCTCGCCCGGCTACTCGTTCGTGTACTCGCCGCGCTGGTTCACCGGGCTCGGCCCCGAGGTCACGGTCGAGCAGGCGTACGCGACCGAGGGACCGCTGGTCTCCGGCCACTGGCGCCCCAACCCCAACGGGACCGGCGGTCAGGAAGCGGCCAAGGGCCAGGCGGCCGTGGTCAGCGGCCGTGACGAGCGGGGCGCGGCCGTGGTGCTGTTCGGCACCGAGCCGATGTTCCGCAACCACCCCAAGGGCCTGTTCCCGCAGGTGGCCAGGGCGCTGTACTGGTCGGCGTCCGTCACGGGCGCGGCCGTCACCACACCCTGATCCCCTTCAGATCGCCACACAAAGTTCAGATCGCCACACGAAGCGAGCCCACAGCGATCTGTGGGCTCGCACGTGACCGGGGCCTCCTAGTTTGTCCCGTTCTTCAACGACCGCTTTCCCGGAGTTGTCCGGCCAGTTAGTTTCGATCATTAGATCTGGCATCTGATCGGACCTGCTCGCGGGCGCGATTCATCCCGCCCGCGACGCAGTCCATGCAGCGGAGGAATCCCCCTGATGCGAGTTGTCCCACTGTTAACCGCGACGGCAGCCATCCTGACCAGCCTGACCGGCTTGGCTGGCTTGGCCACCCCAGCCACGGCACAGGCCAAGCCGGCCGACACCCCCCACACGCGGCCCATCGAGGTCCGCCGTGACCACCCGGACCCGCGGGTGCCCATCGTCGTACGGAAGTCCGGCGAGGCACTCATCGACCTGAACGCGTCCGCGCCAGGCACGGACTGGGCGTCGGCGGGCGCCGAATCGGCGGTCGTGTCCATCTCAGTCGACAACCGATATGTCACCGACCTCGTAGTCTCCGGCAGCCAGCGCCTTCACCGGCAGCTCGCACTGGGCCGCCTCACCGCAGGGGTACATCAGCTCCGTCTGCACTTCGCCGTCGAGCGCTCCGCCGCAGCGAGCAAATCCGTCGCGGTGGACACGCTGAAGGTCTCGATGTACGCGAAGGGAACACCCGACAACCTGGTGCTTCGGTACGCGCCCGTCGTCTATGGCCGCAACATTGCCGCCCTCGGGAGCCCGTACCAGAACGCGACCACCGACACCCCGCTCATCGCCTGGCACGACCCGGCACCGGCCGCCACCCCCGGCCACACGAAGCTCACATACTCGGTGATCTGGAGCAACGAGGACGGCGGCACGAACACACCCGCGCTGATGGCCCGCTGGGGCCGCACCACCGACATCGAGTGGATCTACAGCGTCGAAGTCGACGCGAACGGCGACCGCGTCGAGGGCAGCGACACCTACCAGGCCCCCGACCACCAGACCCTGCACTTCACCGGCCGGTACGAGAACGACCACGCCCTCCTGCAGACCTGCACCTCGAACAACAACATGTGCGACACCGTGGACGACCCCATGCGGTTCTTCCTGTCGTACCTGCCGACGCTCCCGGCCGGCGAGGCCCGCGAGTACCTCATGGACGCCAACCCGTGGACGTACGAGATCATGGCCAAGGAGATGCTCCGCGAGGGCAAGATCGAGGCCCCCTCAGCCACCACGCCGACTACGCCTGAGGTGAGCGACCAGCGCAACTACCTGTACGCGGTGATCAAGAAGACCACGCAGCCGGCCAACGCGGGCTCGTCCTGGGTCGGGGTCTCGCTCGGCGTACGCCTGGTCAGCGGCGACACCGTCTATCTGTCAAACCATGTGGATCCGACCTGGTCCATTCAGCGCGACGACCCGGCGGCGACCACGGTCGAACTGCCCGCAGGCACGACGGCTGACGACATCGCCGAGGTGACCGCCCACCGCGTCGTGGTCGGCACCGACACCGGCGCAACCGTGCACGTCACCGCGATCAAGCGCGGCTTCCTCCTAGGCCAGAACTACCTCCCCCAGCAGTCGTTCCTGACCTGGAACGGCGACGTCACCCTCAACAGCACCACCACCTCAGCCGTCCTCTGGCACCGCTGATCCCACTGCGTGGCGGGCGCCGGTCGGCGCCCGCCACGGTCAGTATTGGGCGATCGTTTTGGCGCTCGATGGGCTCCGGAGGGGCTCCTAACCAGGGCCCGGCGTCTGGTTGCCGACTGGCCGCCACACCCCACGCAAGTGACCCAGGAGCACTGTTTGGATCGACTCACCAACCCGGCCGACTCCCCGCCTCGTCTCCTCAGCGGAGTTGACCGAGCAGCAAGGCGCTCCACTGCGCATCCCCCTGCTTGGCAGGCCATCGATCGCTCTCGTCGACGATCCGCTTGTCCGGCCCGTTTCGGGTACGTCGGATGAACCGCTGCCCGCCCGCCTGACATAGTTCATAGAACGGGCTGCTGCACTCGCACGTCCACGCGATGACCCGCGCATCACAGCCGTTGTCACGTGGGGCGTTCCACATCAGCCGTTCGGCATGCGACCGTGCCGGGGACGCGTGCGAACTGATGCAGTGCGGAGGAGACCACGCTTGATCAACCGTCCAGGACACTCCGGTGCACCTCATTTCGTGCCCTCACGCCCTTGCCGCTGAGGCGGACATGCCGTTCTGTGTGGACATCTCCACCCACACCACCCGCCGCCGGTAGCCCTCATCGCGCACGCCCCACTGGGCCGCGTACGTTTCGACCAGCCACAGCCCACGGCCGCGACACTCGCTGACGTCGGCGTTACGCGCCTCGGGAACAGTCCCCGCCGATCCGTCGTCGATCACCTCGAGGTAGGCCGTCACGGCATCCAGGGAGGAGATCTCCACCGTGACGAACCCGCCGGGCTCTCCGGAAGCGGTGTGCGCCACGGCATTCGTCACCAACTCACTGACCACCAGCCGGACATCGTTCACGTCCTCGTGACCAGCGACCGTCAGCACCTCACCCACACACCGGCGAGCCACCGACACCGAACGCCCCACCCCCGGCAACACGATCTCCGCGAGAAACGTGGTGCTCATGTCCCCTCCCCTCGCTGTCCGGCGTGCTGTGGTGCGAACGAGAACGCCACCCGTCGCGCAGCCCGAACCGGATCCGATGCCGAATGAAAGGCATAAACTGGGCGCCTTCTGAAGTCCCAGCCTGTACGCCACCAAAACTGCGTACCGTCGGACCAGACCCAGCCCGACCAGGTGTAGAGAAGCGCCAGCCCGTAGCCCCAATGCGCAGGACCTGCGGTCCCATAAGCGTCGTGCAGGGCGAACCGGAGGCACTTCACCGCTTCCAACGCAGGCGACGTTTTAGGCATTTTGGACAATCACATCAAACCAACCTCGACACTCCCTTTGCACATCAGGGCTGGCGTTCGTTCGGCGATTAGTACGTGAGTGGTTCATCGGCACGCCCACGCCCATAAAGCACAGGTGCCACGCCATCCGCACGCGGTGCGCATATCGTCGCCTTCCGCGGCCAAAAGAGGGCATATCTAATATCTCCCCTTCAATCGGCCCATAGAGCTGCATATAGTCGCTTTCGACCAGCGCCGCCACCGCTCAGCCTGCGCCCAGTCAAGCATTTCGAGTCATCGGAATGCAAGACTTCATTTTGAAGGGTCAATAAGCAATAGTGCAGAGCGAAATGTCGGATTGCACGGTAAACATCCGGATGCTTTCAAAGCGGGTGTATGCAATACTCCATAACGAGGGAAGGAGGGCTATGCCTGAAGCGTTGACGGGCTCCACGGTGCCGCGTCGCCAGCTCGGCCGCTACCTGCGTGACCTGCGTAACGGCTCGCGCCTGACGGTCAGGGCAGCGGCGTTGAGCCTGGAATGGTCGGAAGCGAAGATATGGCGCATCGAGACTGGGCAGACTTCGCTGCGCAGCCTTGACGTCGAAGCGATGTGCAAGGTCTACAACGCGCCCGATGATCTCACTCAAGCACTGAAGGGCCTCGCCAAGGAGACCAAAGCACGTGGATGGTGGCACGCCTACGGCGATGTGATCCCCGACGGCTTTGACCTGTACATAGGCCTGGAAGAGGCAGCATCCTCCCTGTCTTGGTATGAGTCGGAGCTGGTTCCGGGGCTGTTTCAGACGGCCGACTACGCTCGCGTATTGATCGAAACAGACAATCCAGGAGTGCCCGAAGAAGAGATTGCGCGTCGAGTACGCCTACGCATCGCACGACAGTCCTTGCTGACAAGAGCGACCAGCGCTCCAGAGCTTAACGTTGTGCTGAACGAGGCCGTACTCCGCCGCCCAGTCGGCGGCAATCAGGTGATAGCGCAGCAGCTTAACCGACTGCTGGAGATCGGCGATCTGCCCAACGTGACCCTCAAGGTTGCGGCGTTCGAGTCCGGACTGCACCACGGCACCATGTCAGGGCCCTTTGTCATCTTGCGCTTCCCTGTCGATAGCCAGGGGAGGGCCGCTGAACCGCCCACCGTCTATGCCGATGGCTTCACCGGCGCCCTGTACCTGGACAAGCCAAACGAGGTCGAGCGCTACAGCACGGCATTCGAGAATATACGGAATGCCGCCCTCGACGCCAGCGCATCAAGAACACTTATCTCCCAAGCGGCAGGAAGCTATGCCTAGCGATGACCTTTCGGCGGCGACATGGCGCAAGAGCAGCCACAGCAACGGCCAAGCAAACTGCGTTGAAATCGCAGTTATCCCCACCGGAGAAGTGGCTGGCGACTGCGTATTTGCAGTCAGGCACTCCAAGGTCCTCCACGGACCAAAGCTGGTCTTCACACGGGCAGAATGGGAAGCCTTCATCGATGGAGCGAAAGAGGGTGAATTCGACTTACCCCCGTCTGAGTCAGGATCCGCCCGATGATTTCGACTGATCGCCTTCCGATGCAATTCCTCCACGAGCGCCACTTGCGCAGCTGGTATGCCGTTTCTGGGCATAAAAAGGGGGGCCACTTCGGATTTGGGCGTGTCAAGAGTGATGCGAGCCGAAAGCGGAAACGTGGCGGCGTCGCTGATAGCCGGGAGCGGTCATTGTGATGCTGGAGAATGGGCCTCGATCAGCGGCCGCCGAGTGATGCACGGACAACTGGAAGCGTTGCTGATAACGCCAGGCGGACCAACGTAACAATCCAGGTGCTCCCCTTTGCTGCGGGGGGCTCATGCAGCCCTGTACGGCGCGTTCAGCATGCTGAAGTTCCCGCACACCAAGGACCCCGACGTTAGCTGAAGAAAATCCAGTACCGGCCCCATCTGCTCACCGACTGCCTGTCCCAGATTGAACTCTGCCTCGACACCCCGGCAAACCCAACGAATTCAACCTGTTGTAGCATCCGGCTCAGCACAGCCCATTACTTTTTCGAGACCATCGAAATCCCGCCCGTGGCAAGAGAGAACATCCGGGCAAGCGCCTTCCGAACGTCCGGGTCTCGGTCGAGTCGCTCCAGCGATTCAAACCTCGCCGGACCAAGATCGATCGTAGCAATCCCGCCGGCATCCCTGTCATCCGCTGTGGAGAACAGCAGGAGGCATCGGTAGGCCCGCACCACCCCTCCTCGCTCCTCTCGCATCAGCGACTGCAGGAAGATCACTTCTTCCTTGACCTGGCTGCGGAGCGCATCCACCGATGTCCACCGAGTCGCCCAGCCTCGATCTTCCGCCTCCAACTGGATCTCGACCAGCATTGCAAAACTGATTTGACATACGCGGAAGTCGGGATCATTCGAACGAATCATAGGCATCAGAGTACTACTCCCCGCCGTAGACATCGATACGGATTAGCGTATCAGGGTCGATGCGTCCGTCGTTGATCCTTGTACGGAGTTCGTCCCAACGGTGATGACCTCCAAGAATCTGTCCGTTACGTGAAACGGCAATTCCGTCTCCCTCCGCGGCATTGTTGATCGCGCGCAGAAGTTCGTCTTTGTCAAGCTCCTCGTGATACCACTGCGATGATGGATCACGAGTCGACTGTCCTTCCCTGTACTTCCCAAAGAGATCACGAGCCTTCTCGTAACGTTTCGACCAACAGCCGGCGTTGTGGACCAGGATCGGAGTGTCTCCAGCCATCACATAATACGTGTGGACAGCGTCGACAGTCACGTTGTACATGTCCCGCGAGCCGATGAAATCTCGCGTCTTGACTACGAAGGACGGGCTTCGATCCGTTCCACGGAGGACGTCTCCGACGGCCAGCGCAGCTGCGCTCACCCATGTGCGACGCGCGGCATCCCAGAAAGGGTGTTCCTGCGTGGTATGGATAACGCTCTCACGGCCATCTACGGTACGAACCGTTATATCCGCCATGTATGTGTCGCGGTTCCGGTGAAGCGCAACCACCATTTTTTCGGAGGTCTTACCGGATATCGGGTCTGTAGCGGTTACCTTATCGCCGACCCTGATTTCTTCAATTTTCTTCCGTACGCCGTCAGCCATGAGGACGTAAGTGCCAGGCGCGAAGCTGTTAAGGCACTTTTGGAGTGCCTTAGCCGTGGTGGTGCCTACGGCAGCCTCAACGTCCTTGACTGCAGTTTTAGTTCCAGCACGAACTAGGCCACGAACGACGGCTGTCCCTATGCCCTTTACGACACCCCCCATGCCACCGATTACCCCCAATATGTTGACCGCGTCATCGTTTTCCTCGACGCGTCCCTCATCGCAGCGGCGAAGCTTGCAGCTCTGCGCGCGCATTGCGTCGTCTTCGCGATGCTGTCGAATCTTGTCAGCCGCTAGCGCATCACGAGCCTTATTCCGCCCATTCTGGGTGGCTTGTTTAGCGAGTCTCTTCTTTTCCTTTTTTTCGAGCTTGATCTCCCATTTCTTCTTCTTTTGGCCGCTGGTCTTATGCGTCTTGGCGAAGTTGGCGTTGGCCTTGCGGCTTGCGTCGGGGTCGGTGCCGCCTCCGGCGTCGACGCGGCGCCCGTCGGGGTCGGATTGGGTGATGGGGTTGTTGGCGGCGTAGCTGTAGGGGTTGGCCCATTCGGGGGTGCGGAGGTCGAGTTCGGGGTCGGTGGAGATGAATTTGGCGATGGCGGGGTCGTAGTAGCGGGCGCCGAGGTAGGTGAGGTCGGTAGAGGCGTCTTCGATCTTGCCTAGGAAGCCGCGGTCGGTGAAGGGCAGGTCGTCGGTGCCGCGGCGCTTACCGAAGGGTGTGTAGCGTTCGCGGCTGACGGTGCCGGTGGTGTTGTTGATGGCCAGTTGTGTGCTGCCGTGCTGGCCGGCGAGCAGCCAGGTCACGCCGCTGGCGTCGCGCATGGAGATCTGTGATCCGTCGCTGGCGCTGTAGTAGCGCTTGCCGGCGACCAGACCGTCGGACAGGCGCAGCTCCATCGGGCCGAGGTAGAGGGTGGTGCTGCCGTCGGAGTCGCGGCGGATCAGCCGCTGGCCGGAGGCGTCGTAGACCATCGAGGTTTGCTTGCCGTCGATGGTGGCCTGTGCAAGCTGACCGAGTTGGTCGAAGTCGAAGGTGCCCTGCTTGCCGCCGACGGTGCGCGCCGATAACTGACCGGCCGCGTCGTAGGCGTAGGTGTCAGTACCGGTGGAGCGGGTGATGGCAGTGACGGCGTTGGGACGGACGGCGGTGGAACCAGGGGCAGGGTAGGTGTAGGTAGCGGTCTGGCCGTTGTCGGTCAGGCTGGTGATGTTGCCGACCTTGTCGTAGGCGTAGGCCTGGCTGTAGGGGTCGATGCCCTTGGCGTCGCCGGTGCCGGTGCACGAACTCGCGGTGGTGGTGTAGGCCGTCTTCAACCGGAGCAGGCCGTCGTAGGTGAAGCATTCGGACTGGCCGTCGGTGGTGCCAGGGATGGCCGAGGCGGTGTCCAGGACCCGGGTGATGTTGCCGCCGACGTTGTAGCTGTAGCGGTCGTCCTGGATGGTGTCGGGCGTGGTGGTGTCAGCCTTGGCCTGCGTGGAGACGCGGGAGAGCCAGTCGGTGACGGTGTCGCGTTCGAGGGCGCGTTTGATCTGGCCGTTCGCGCCGAGCGAGCGGGTGGCGAGTTTGCCGGTGGGGGTGAACGTCGTGTCCTTGACGTAGGTGAAACCACCGGCCAGGTCGGAGTTCAGGCCCTGGGCGAAGCCAAGGTCGGTGTAGGCGAAGGTGAGCTTCTCCGCACCCAAGCCACCAGCCTCGGGCAGTCCCTGCTCGCGTAGATTCCCGGCGGCGTCATAGGCAGAGGTGAAGGCGTAGTCGCGGCCAAGGTTGCCTTCATTGGCCGGGATGGTGAGCTTGGTGGCGGTAGGTCGGTAGTCACTGTCATACGACGTGACGCTCTGCGTGTAGGGCTGTCCACCCGAGTAGCGGGTGGCGGCGCCAGGCTGACCCTTGGCGACAGTGTCGTAGCTCCACTCGGCAAGCTTGGTGCCGGTGGGCACCTCCCCAGCCCACTGAATGGTGCGTCGGCCAAGGTCGTCGTAACTGTTGGAGACCTTCTGGTTCTTACCGTTGATACTGAAGGTCAGCCTGCCGGCCACGTCGTAGCCGTAGCTGGAGGTGCCCGCGTCGGGGTCGGTGGAGGCGGTGCGGCGGCCCAGCCAGTCGAAGGTGAAGGTGCGGACATTGCCGTTCGCGTCCGTCATCGAGGTGAGGTTGTTGTTCAGGTCGTAGCCGTAGCTGCTGTCCTGGTGGGTGCTGGCGTCGGCCCACTCCTCAACCTTGACAGCACGGTCGAAGACGTCGGTGACAGTGGCGGTCTTGCCGCCGACCGGGGGTGTCACCTCGGTACGGTCCAGGCCGGGGTAAGCAGTGCTGGTCCGGCGCAGCTCGGCATCCAAGTGGTAGGCGATCGTGGCTACCGGACGTTCCTGATCGTCGTAAACGCTCTTGGTCCACTGCGGCAAGCTGGTCAGCGCAGGGTTGAGCAGCCCACTGCCCGGCTGGCCGGTGTTGTACACCGGCTCGGAGACCGCCGCAGTCAGACCGCGCGCGTCGTAGGTGGTGGCGGTGACGATCCGGCCGCCGGACGGCGAGGCGGTCTGCGCCTCGCGAGCCCGCCCCAAACCGTCCTCGTAGCTGATGGCACTGGTGTACTTCGTCCCGGTCAGCAGCTGCTTGACGGTCGTCTTGATCGGCGCGGTCGGCTGCCCTAACCAGCCGTCCCAAGCGATGTCATAGGCCACCGTCGCACTCGGGGTGCCGCCACTGCGCGGCTGGCCCGGCTTCCACAAGGCGGTGGTACGGCCGAGCGCGTCATAGTCGATCTCGGTGGTCTTGGAGTTGGCGTCGGTGACCGAGACCGCATCGCCCAGGCGGTGCGAGAGCCGGGCGGTGACAGTGTGGCCGAGCGGGTTGGTGGTGGTGATGCCGGTGCTGGGCCAGCCAACGGGCGGGGTGTAGGTGGTCGAGGTGGTCTTACCCAGCGGGTCCACGCTGGTCAGCTGCCGACCGTATTCGTCGAAAGTGGCCTTGGCAGTGGAGATGGTGGACGCGTTGGCGTAGGAGCGGACCTCGGTGACGTTGCCGTCGCTGGGCTTGTTAGTCGCCGGGTCGGTGCCCAGGTCGTACAGGCTGATCGACTTACCGATCAGCGCGCCCGCCGTACAGTCGTCCCCAGACCGTTCCTCCACGACGGAGGGGAAGTTGACCAGCCACTGACCAGTGTCGGCGTTGCGGGCGTAGCTGGTGCTGGTGCACGTGTTGTCGGTGGTGACGCCGTCCTGGCCGTAGTCGTTGACCTTGTTCGGCAGACCGTCGGCGTTGTAGGCCGTCTTGGAGTCGGTGTAGCGCCAGGTTCCGCCCGTTATCTTCTCCCGCGCTCGCTCACGGGTCTGTAACACCAGTGCGGGATCCATGGTGCCGGGCCCGTTGCCGGTGGTCTGGATCGTGTACTCCCACCGGGTCGAGTCGACCTCGGTGTACGCGCGGGGACTGAGCGCGGTCATCTTCCACGACTGCTCCTGCAGCACGTTGCCCTGCAGGATCGGCTTGTCCACGACGGTGCCGCCGACGAAGTCGGTGACGGTCCCGCCGGTGCCACGAAGGAAGTTGCGGGTGGTGACGGTGTAGCCGGCCGGGTCGGTGCCGGAGCCGTCGATGGTGCGGACCTGGCTGTAACCACGCCAGTCCGAGGCGGGCGGCGCCTTGCCGGGCTCGGCGAACTGGACCGGCTTGGCCCAGATGTCGACGATCACGGAATTCCCCTGCTGTGAGGGGTTTCCGATCAGGTAATTCCCCTGGCGCTTCACGGTTCTCCCCTGGAGGAGGACGTGGGCG
>NZ_JBEZYD010000027.1:0-184412 GCF_040638335.1 Nonomuraea sp. NPDC026600 | reverse complement strand
ATTTGGGTCAGCCATGGCGCGGGACGCTAGCAGAGATCAGAGAAATGTGCCTCTGAACTGGGATAACTCTCCTACTAGTTCAGTTAACGTGCCGCAGCCGCCCTCGTGGCCGGTGTTCAGAGCGGCCAGCAAATCCACTACTTCGGCGCCTCTGACCTCTCCGACCACTACTCGGTCGGGGCGCATGCGGAGGGCCTGGCGGACCAGGTCTCGTAGGCCGACGCCGCCGGCGCCTTCGAGGTTTGGCGGACGGGACTCCAGGCGTACGACGTGGGGGTGGAGCGGGCGGAGTTCGGCTGAGTCTTCTACGAGAAGCAGGCGTTCACCTGGGTCGGCCAGCGACAGCAGGGCTGACAGGAGTGTTGTCTTGCCTGTGCCGGTGCCGCCTGTCACCAGGAATGCCAGCCTGGCCGTCACGATGGCCGTCAGTAGTGGTACTGCCGACGCTGGGATCGTGCCTGCCGCCACCAGGTCGGGCAAGGTGAACGTCCGTCTCGGTGGCAGGCGGAGCGACACGCAGGTGCCGCCTGAGGCGATCGGCGGAAGCACGGCGTGGAGGCGTACTCCTCCGGCCAGTCTGGCGTCCACGTACGGCGAGGCGTCGTCCAGGCGCCGCCCGGCGGCGGCTGCCAGGCGCTGGGCCAGCCTGCGGACGGCGCCGTCGTCGGTGAACGTCACCGGGGTCCTGCGCAGGCCGTGGCCGTCGTCGACCCATACCTCGCGAGAGCCGTTGACCAGGACGTCGGTGACGTCGGGCTCTGTCAGGAGGGGCTCCAGCGGGCCTGCTCCTATGAGGTCGGCGCAGAGAGAGCGGGCTACGGCGAGGATCTCCGCATCGCCGTATACGGATTTTTCGGCTCGTAGGGCTACTGCTACCTGGGCGGCGCTTGGTTCGACGCCGGTCCGTGCCAGCCGTACGCGCACGGCCTCGATCAGCTCGGGTGAAACGCCCGGGTTCATGTGCTCATTTCTCTGTGCTCTGTGTCTGTGCTGACATGTGCTCACTTCTGGCCTGGCATGCGCTAATTCCGGTCCGGCCTGGGTGACAGCGCGCCCGCCGTGGATGGTGCTCTCCGTCATGGGGCGGCCCGACCCGCCCGGTCCACCCGACAGGTACGGCAGCCACGGTCTACGACTGCTTCGGCTGATACGGGCGCGGGCGCGGACAGCTCCTTGCCGAGGACAGGTCAGGGCGTGGCGCACAGGGAAAACGTTCGTCCAGCGAGTCCGGCGGCAACAGAACTACGGCTGTCTCGTCACGACGGAAGTAGGTCTCGTAGGAGGGATGTGCACAGGGCGCCGAGGACGGTGCGGGGGCCGAGTTTGGGGAGTTCGCCGCGGTTCAGGGTGGTGGGGAGGCGGGGCTGGTCGGGTAGGTGGCCGGCGGAAGGGATGCCGAGGGAGCTCGCCACCACGTCGTCGTCGAGGACGCCGGGGCGGATGACCGCGCGGATGTCCGCGGTGTGCCGGTTGACCTCCGTGAGGACCTGGGCGGCGGCCAGGACGCCGCGTACGTCGGCCGTTGCTACGAGCAGTGTGCCGCTCGCCCTTGTCAGTGCCTCGATGGCGGCGGGGTCGAGGTGGCGCGGGAGGTCGACGACCACCACGTCGAAGCCGCGGCGCCCGGCTTCCAGCACCGAGCGCATGGCCTGGGCGGGGATCGCCCGTACCTCGCCGCGGTGGAAGGACAGGACCGTCAGGTCGCCGAACGCGGGTAGCGCGGCCTGCAGGGCTGCCGAGCCGACCCGGCCCTCGCGGGCCACCAGATCTCCCCAGCGCGCGCCGGTCGCCTCCTCCTGTCCCAGCAACGCGTCGATGCCGCCGCCCAGCGGGTCGGCGTCGATCAGCAGCGTGCGCAGGCGGTCGCCGGAGGCGCGCAGGGCCAGGCAGGCCGACAGTACGCTCGCGCCCACCCCGCCCCGGCCGCCGATGACGCAGAGCACGACGCCGGAGCGGGGATCGGGCTCCATGGCGTCGGCGAACTCCTCCACCAGGCGCCGCTCGCCACCGGGCAGGTCGATGACGGCCTGGGCGCCCACGGCCACACATCGGCGCCAGCTGTCGGGGTCTTCCGGGTCGCGGGTGACCAGGAGCACGCCGTCGCGGGCGGGTGGTGAGGTGGCGGCCATCGCGTCGGCCAGGTCGCCGCCTATCACCACCAGGGGCGCGAGGTTCCAGAAAGGGCGCGCGTGGGCGGGGGCGTGGGCCACGTCGAGCTGGGCTCCGGCTGCGGCGGCCACGCGGACGAGGTCGTCGAGTAGGTCGCGGTCTTCGGTGATGACCAGTGGGCGGTGCATGAGGGGCCTCCCTGATCTGGCGGTTGGGAGGTACACCATGCGCCGGGAGGGTGGGGTGGCGGGCCGCCGAACGTGGTTCTGTGGATGACGGGGCTGGAGGAGGGATGCCCTGTGGACAACGGGATGGGAGGCGACCTCAGCCGCGCAGAACCCAAGCCGTCCAGAAAAGGGGCGACCCCCGCCGGGGGGGAGAGCGGGGGTCGCCTGATCGGTCCGGCTCCGGGGGGGTAGAGCCGGTCCCGTTTCAGAAGAAAGCTTTCATCACTTGACCAGAGCATGGCAAGAGACTGGCAAAGCAAACCCATGCGCAGTCGCTCTAGTTTCAAGAGATACCCCCGTATGCTGCCCGATCAACTCGAGTTTCGTCGAGGAGCAATCTCGCATTTTCGCCAAGTTTTTTCGCCCCCTCATAACGATCACATAAAGCAGCTCACTCAGAGTGATCGTCACAGGTTGATAACCACAGCAAAACCCCCGGTCGCGCGAAATCTCCGCCCCCGGAGGCCCTCGCCCGGGTAAAGGTCTTGCTCCCAGGGGTTCCCATCAGGGCGAATCCGTCGTACAAAGGTGACACGGACCACTTGTCCGGGTGCGTCAACCAGGCACCCACGCGCGACCAGCCGCGGGAGGCGCGTCGTGACGGGCTTGTCCCGCTCCGACGAATAGAGGTGCACGCTTGGTAACCCGGTGTGACGTATCGGCCGACGGCGTCTCATGACTGAGACGCCGTCAGCTATGTCAGCCCCTTTGCAGCGCCTCGCAGATCGCGGTCGTCTCGCGTACGCCAAGTGTGACCGCGGCGGCACAGTGTCGTACCCAGGCCGCCACCCCGTCGGGTGATCCGCTCAGGTAGGCCCGCAGGCCATCGGCATAGGGCAGCTCCAGATGCCCCACTTCGACGGCCACCAGCGACTTCGGGTCCAGCCCGTACTCGACCAGTGTGAGCCGTTCGGCCGAGCGCGCGACGACGCCGTCGGCCGTACCGAACGGACGCAACACGGCCAGTTCCGCGTGGACGACGGCGGCCAGCACGAGCGCGGGCGCCTTCGTGGGCGCTTCGAGCAGCCCGAACAGGCTCTCCAGACGCGCGGCCAGCTCCTCGTCCGGGGTGCGCGGCCGGCCGAGTGAGTCCGTGAGACCGGCCGCGGCGACCGTGTGCAGGCGGGCGAGCACCTGACGGGGGGCCTTGCGCCAGGTCGAGCCCAAGCGGCCCAGCTCGGCTGACGCCCGCAGGGCGCCCTGGACGACGGGATCCTCTACCGAGCCCTGTCGCAGCTCGTCCAGGGGCACGTCGGCACCCTCGATGGCCGCCGACGCCCGCGCTCCGCGCAGGGACGACTCGGCCGACACCGCCGGGCTCGCGCGGCGCAGGACACGATGGCGATACAGCCCGTCGACGGCCTGCCTGGCCTCCTCCACCGCCTCGGGAACGCCGGGAAGTGCCGCGATGACAGCCAGTGGATCACTCACGGGATTCAACACTAGCGGGGGACCCAATAAACCCACCCATTGGCCCGTTCCATATTCGTTCGGTGCCAAGATGACAACAGTTCAATAGCACGTGTAAGACCACTTGATAACCAGATCGGCCGCGCGTCGCCACATGTACAGACCTGTCTAGACCTCTTGTGTGCGGAGCAGGTGACCTGGTGGAGTGGGACCCGACCTGTCAGATCTGGCCATAGAAGGAGTACGAGGTGGCCCCGGAAACCCCTGGCAACGAGCCCCAGGCGCTGTCGAACCTGCTGCAGGAGAACCGCCGGTTCGCACCACCGGCCAACCTGGCGGCGGCGGCGAATGTGACCTCCGCCGCGTACACCGAGGCGGCGGCCGACCGGCTCGCGTTCTGGGAGAGTGCGGCTGACCGGCTGACCTGGGCCAAGCGGTGGGAGACCACGCTTGAGTGGAACGCGCCGTTCGCCAAGTGGTTCGTCGGCGGCGAGCTGAACGTCGCCTACAACTGCGTCGACCGCCACGTCGAAGAGGGCCGCGGCGACAAGGTCGCCTACCACTGGGAGGGCGAGCCCGAGGGCGACACCCGTACCCTCACCTACAACGACCTGAAGTCCGAGGTCAGCAAGGCCGCCAACGCCCTGCTGGAGCTGGGCGTGCGCAAGGGCGACCGCGTCGCCATTTACATGCCGATGATCCCCGAGCTGCCGATCGCGATGCTGGCCTGCGCCAGGATCGGCGCGGTCCACTCGGTGGTGTTCGGCGGGTTCTCGGCGACCGCGCTGAAGAGCCGCATCGACGACGCCGACGCCAAGCTGGTCATCACGGCCGACGGCGGCTACCGCCGCGGCGCCCCCTCGGCGCTCAAGCCGACCGTGGACGAGGCCGTCGCCGAGTGCCCGCAGGTCGAGCACGTCCTGGTCGTACGTCGCACCGGCCAGGAGGTGGCGACGAACGGCAAGGACGTGTGGTGGCACGACGTGGTCGAGCGGCAGAGCGACCAGCACACCGCCGAGCCGCACGACGCCGAGGACCCGCTGTACATCCTGTACACCAGCGGCACCACCGGCCGGCCGAAGGGCATCCTGCACACCACCGGCGGATACCTGACCCAGACGGCCTGGACGCACCACGCGGTCTTCGACCTCAAGCCGGAGACCGACATCTACTGGTGCACCGCCGACATCGGCTGGGTGACCGGACACTCCTACATCGTGTACGGCCCGCTCGCCAACGGCGCGACCAGCGTCATCTATGAGGGGACTCCCGACACCCCGCACCGGGGCCGGTTCTGGGAGATCGTGCAGAAGTACAAGATCACGATCCTCTACACCGCCCCCACGGCGATCCGGACGTTCATGAAGTGGGGCGACGACATCCCCGCCAAGTACGACATGTCCAGCCTGCGCATCCTCGGCTCGGTCGGCGAGCCCATCAACCCCGAGGCGTACGTCTGGTACCGCGAGCACATCGGCCACGAGCGCTGCCCGGTCGTCGACACCTGGTGGCAGACCGAGACCGGCGCCATCATGATCAGCCCGCTGCCGGGCGTCACCAGCGGCAAGCCGGGCGCCGCGATGCGCCCGCTGCCGGGCATCAGCGCGGACGTGGTCGACGAACAGGGCAACAGCGTGCCCGACGGCGGTGGCGGCTTCCTGGTGATCCGTGAGCCGTGGCCGTCCATGCTCCGGACGATCTGGGGCGACGACCAGCGCTACATCGACACGTACTGGAGCCGGTTCGAGGGCATGTACTTCCCCGGCGACGGCGCCAAGAAGGACTCGGACGGCGACCTGTGGTTGCTCGGGCGCGTCGACGACGTCATGCTCGTCTCGGGCCACAACATCTCCACGACGGAGGTGGAGAGCGCGCTGGTGAGCCACCCGAAGGTCGCCGAGGCCGCCGTCGTGGGCGCGACCGACCCGGTGACCGGGCAGGCCATCGTGTCGTTCGTGATCCTGCGCGGCTCCGCGGAGGAGGGCGCCGACATCGCCTCTGAGCTGCGCAACCACGTGGCCAAGGCGCTCGGGCCCATCGCCAAGCCGCGGCAGATCCTGGTGGTGCCCGAGCTGCCCAAGACCCGCTCGGGGAAGATCATGCGCCGCCTGCTCCGCGACGTCGCGGAGAACCGCAGCGTCGGCGACGTCACCACACTGGCCGACAGCACCGTGATGGACCTCATCTCGGAGAAGCTCCCGTCCGCGAAGAGCGAGGACTGAAAAAGGACTGCTCCTTTACGGCACGGCCAACCTGGAGGCCACCCGCCGCACGTGGCGGGTGGCCTCCAGGGGAACGGCCGCTGAACCCGCACGGGGCCGGCCGCCGTGACGTGCGCGTTCTGGGCCGGTTACCGGGTTAGGGTGATAGCGGTGTGCCGGGAAGTCGGGTCGGCGTCACGGGGAGGCGATCCTCGCGACACCCGCCAGAGGAGACCCCGTGCGCAAATCCACCGAGAAGTGGCCCTTCCCACCCACAGTCCGCTACGCACGCACCGTGGCCGAGGCGCTGCGCGCCGAGACGATCGGCGGCATCGTCATGCTGGCCGCCACCGTCGCCGCGCTGATCTGGGCGAACGTCGCGCACGGCGGCTACGCCGCGCTCCAGCACGTCGCGCTCGGCCCCATGGAGCTCTATGAGTGGGCGCAGCACGGCCTGCTGACGGTCTTCTTCTTCGTGGCCGGGCTGGAGGTCAAGGAGGAGTTCGTCCATGGGGAGCTGGCCAATCTGCGTAAGGCCGCGTTGCCCATCGTCGCCTCCCTGTCCGGCATGGCCGTGCCCGCGCTCGTGTACCTCGCGGTGAGCTGGGGGGCGCCGGACGCGGCACGCGGCTGGGCGATTCCCACCGCCACCGACATCGCCTTCGCGCTCGCCGTGCTGGCCGTGACCGCCAGCGCGATGCCCCCGGCCCTGAGGGCGTTCCTGCTGACCAGCGCGGTCGTCGACGACCTCGGCGCCATCACCATCATCGCCGCCTTCTACACCGACCACCTGAACCTGCTCATGCTGCTGGCCGGCGCCGCCCTGATCGCCGTCTACGGGATCCTGCAGCGCTCGGGCGCCGGGAGGCTGTGGATGTACCTGCCGCTGGCCGCAGGCGCCTGGTACGCCGTGGAGGTCAGCGGTGTGCACGCGACCGTGGCGGGAGTGGCGCTCGGCCTGCTCACCCGCGTCACGACGCGAAAGCACGAGACCCGCTCCCCCGCGGAGGCGGCCGACCACTACCTCCGCCCCATCTCCGCGGGCTTCGCCGTACCGGTCTTCGCGTTCCTGTCGGCGGGGGTGAAACTCGACGGGTCCAGCCTCGGCGGTATCTTCTCCGATCGGGTAGTTCTGGGAGTGGTAGCGGGGCTCGTGATCGGGAAGTTCCTGGGTGTGTTCGGCGGTGCCTGGCTGTCCGTACGGCTGGGCCTGGCGAAACTATCCGAAGAGCTCCAATGGCGGGACATGGCGGCGGTGTCGCTGCTGGCCGGGATCGGGTTCACGGTGTCGCTCCTGATCGGCGACCTGGCTTTCGGCGCCGACCGGGAGCGGGCCGACGCCGTGACGACCGGGATCCTCGCGGCCAGCTTCACCGCGTCCGTCCTGGCGGCGGTACTGCTCCACATACGGGTGCGTAAGCGCCGCATCGCGCTGGATGATGTTTGACAGGGCCACCAGGCCTCGATAGGAGACGTTCATGCCGCAGACTCCCGAGGAAGAATCCCTGGGCTCACTGGTCGCCCAGGCGAGCGATCACATCTCGACCCTGGTCCGCTCGGAGATCGAGCTGGCCAAGGCCGAGCTCAGGTTCGACGCCAAGCGGGTCGGCACGGCCGGCGGCCTGTTCGCCGCCGCCGCCTTCATGGCGCACCTGTGCCTGATTCTCGCCTCGTTCACGATCGCCTTCGTGCTCGCCCAGTGGCTGCCGAACTGGGCGGCCTTCCTGATCGTCACCGTCTTCTACCTGGTGGTAGCCGCGCTGCTGGTGTTCATCGGGACGCGTAGGCTGAAAGGGCTCGCCGGGATGAAGCGTACGACCAGGTCGATCAAGGGCCTCAAGGAGATCGCCAGTCCGGAGAAGGAGATAGAGCCGGTGACCAGTGAGCGCGCCTGACGAGTCAGTCGTCCAGATCGAGGGCCCGTGGAAGCACCGCGCGGTCCACGCCGGCGGCACCCGCTTCCACGTCGTGGAGGCCGGTGAGGGGCCGCTGGTCCTGCTGCTGCACGGGTTCCCGCAGTTCTGGTGGACCTGGCGCAACCAGTTGCGGTCGCTGCCCGCCGCGGGGTACCGCGCGGCCGCGGTGGATCTGCGCGGTTACGGCGGCAGCGACAAGCCGCCGCGCGGTTATGACCTGCCCACCCTGGCCGGTGACGCGAGCGGCCTGATCCGCGCGCTCGGCGAGAGCGGGGCCATCGTGGTCGGCCACGACTGGGGCGGCCTGCTCGCCTGGACGATGGCGGTGCTCGACCCGAAGTGCGTGCGCCGGCTGGTCACCGTGTCCGCGCCGCACCCGCTGCGCATGCGCAGGTCGCTGCTGACCGACCCGTTCGGCCAGTTGCGAGCGACCCTCCCGACGATCGGCTACCAGTTGCCGCTGCTGCCCGAGCGGCGGCTCACCCGTGACGACGGCTCGCTGGTCGGCAAGATGCTCGACGCGTGGTCGGGCTCGGGCTGGCCGGACGCGCAGACCGCGCGCGTCTACCGCGAGGCCTTCCGCATCCCGACCGTCGCCCACTGCGCGCTGGAGTATCACCGCTGGTTCGGCCGCTCCCAGTTCCGTCCCGACGGCCTGCGTTTCGCCAGGACCATGAAGACCGAGATCGAAGCCCCCACCCTGCAGCTGCACGGCGCGCTCGACCACCGGGTGCTGCCGCGCACCGCCCAGGGTTCGGGCGGCTACGTGAGCGCCCCCTACCGGTGGCGGCTGATCGAGGGCGCAGGCCACTTCCCCCATGAGGAGACCCCCGACGTGTTCGATGCCGAGCTGATCGGCTGGCTGTCCGACCCGGAGCCCGACCAATGAGAGACCGCGATCCC
This sequence comes from Nonomuraea sp. NPDC026600, assembly GCF_040638335.1. Taxonomy (NCBI): domain Bacteria; kingdom Bacillati; phylum Actinomycetota; class Actinomycetes; order Streptosporangiales; family Streptosporangiaceae; genus Nonomuraea; species Nonomuraea sp. NPDC026600. Next base: position 175,646 of record NZ_JBEZYD010000027.1, on the reverse strand, counting down.
GACGGCAAGCCGCGCAACGCCCGGCCACGTGACGCCTACGGCCGGCCGCTGCCCTACGGCTCGACCGGCGTGGATCGGGTGCCCGACGACTACGCGCCCTCCACACCGCAGGCCCTGGCCGACGGGCGCCGCTTCCTGCGCGAGGGCCTGCCGTTCAACGCGCACGAGGTGTTCGAGGGCCGCTGGAAGTGCGCCCCCGACGACGAGCGTGAGCTGTGGCAGGGGCTGGCGCAGATCTGCGTCGGGCTGACGCACCTCCAACGCGGCAACGGGCGCGGGGCGCTGACCCTCTTCGGCCGGGGCGCCGCCCGCGTGCAGTCGTACGGCGGTCCGTACGACTCGGTGGGCCGGGCGGCGTCGGGCCTGAGCCAGGACACCGACCCGGAGCAGGCCATCGAGCTGATCCTGAGCGAGCTGCCCGGCTAGTCGCACTCCTGCGTGCCGGCCGGCGTGGTGTCGTTCCTGCCCTGGTCGGCGTCGGGCCTGACCTCGTTGGCCGTCAGCACGTAGCCGGTGTCCTCCTGGCTGACCGCAGCGGCGAAGACGACGCCGAACACCTGCCCGCTCACGGTCAGGAGCGGCCCGCCGGAGTTGCCGGGCAGCACCTTGCCGCGGATCGCATAGACCTTCCGGGTGACGTTCGAGCTGTGGTAGATGTCGGGGCCCTCGGCGTCCAGCTGGCTGCGGATGCGGGCCGGCTCCGCCGTGAAGCCCTGGCCCTTGGGGAACCCGGCGACGATGGCGTTGTCGCCCTTCTCCGCGGTGCCGTCGAAGGAGAGCTGCGGCAGGTCCAGCCCGGGCACGTACAGGATCGCGATGTCGCGCTGCGGGTTGTAGCGGACGACCGTGGCCGGGTGGCGCTTGTTGTCGTAGGCGAGGACCTGCAGGTCACGTGTCACGCCGGCGACCACGTGCGCGTTGGTCATGATCCGGTCCTTGGCGTAGACGAACCCGGTGCCCTCGATGAGCTTGTTGCAGCTCTCGGCATTGCCCTGCACCTTGACGATGGCCCGCTGCGCCCGGCCGAGCTTGGCGCCCTGCAGGATGCTGCGCGCCGGCGGCGGCACGTCGACGAGCTGGCCCGCGCCGATGGCGTCGAACACCGGCGGGAACTCCGACCGGTCGACGAACTTCTTGAACGGCTGCTGCCAGTTGCGCGCGGTCTGCGGGATCGAGTCGTCGACCGTGGTGAGCAGCATGGAGTTCTTGACCTGGTCGACGAGCGGGGTGAAGGCCGTCGACACGATCAGCGACCCGATCAGCCAGGCGATCACCAGCACCGACAGCGCGCTGGCGAACGTGCCGCCGACCGCGTCGGCGACCTTGGCCGGCTCCCAGGTGACATGGCTGCGCACCACGGCGCCGATCGTCGAGGAGGCGAACTGGCCGATCGTCGCGGCGAGGAAGACGATCACGATCGCGAGCAACGCCTGCGGCGTGTCACCGCCGACGACGGCCTTGGCGATGGGAGGCGCGATGAAGACCCCGAGCACCGCCCCGCCGACGAAACCGACGAAGCTCATGACGCCGATGATGAAGCCCTGCCGGTAACCCGAGATGCCGAAGGCGATCACGAGGCCGATCAATATGAGGTCAAGCAGATCACCGCGCACGATTCAAAGGTAACCAGCGATCCGGTCAAGTGTGCACGTCTTCCCAAGGACGTCGTCACCGGCCGGATACCGTCGGCGGCATGCCGCCGACCGACGAAACAGTGCGCGGCCTCATCGAAGCAGCTCTTGGCGACGACGATCCCGACGGGGCGGTGCGCTGGCACGTGATCTCCGTACTACGGCAGCGCGACGATCTGGAGTCCTTCATCGAGGCGCGGCGGCTCTGCGCGGCGGACGACGTCACCCAGCGCCTGCTCGGAGTGGACATCATGGGCATGCTGAAGATGTTCGCGGACCGGACGCTGCCCGTCCTGCGCTACCTGGCGGCCAGCGAGGACGACGTCATGGTGCTCTACTCCGTGCTCATCGCCTTCGGCCACCTGGCCGACCCCCGGTCGCTGCCGTCCGTGCTGGACCTGGCCGTGCACGACGACCCACGCGTCAGGTACGGCGCCGCGTACGCGCTCCAGCACGTGCTGGGCGACCCGCCGGACCGGGCCGGGCTGAACGCGCTGCGGGCGCTGGCCGCCGACAGCGACGCCGACGTGGCCGGCTGGGCCGCGCTCGGCGTCGCGCTGACCACGGGCGACTCGGATCGCCTGGGCCCGGTCGTCTGAAGCTCTGTCCGGCCCTGTGAGGCCCCGTTCAAGCGCCGTGAGGCCCTGTTCAGCCCCGTGAGGCCAGCTCCAGGACGTCGGGCGGCATCTCCTCCACCTGCCCGGGGTCCCATGGCCGCTCCAGGCCGCCTTCGCGCAGCACCGCGTCGAGCACCATCGCGGTGAACCCCCACACCAGCATGCCGCGCACCCGGAAGGCCGGCCCGGCGAAGCCGCGCGGATGCCGCAGCGTGAACCGGTTGCCCGGATCGACCAGTTCGGAGATCGGCACCCGCTCCACGGACTCGACCTCGGCGGGCGAGGCCGCGTGCACCGCCGACGGCGTATGCCACCAGCCGACGACCGGCGTGACCCGGTTGTCGCTGCGCCAGATGAAGAGCTCGGGCATCGTGCCGAGCACGGTCACGCCGCTCGGGTCGAGGCCGGTCTCCTCCTCCGCCTCGCGCAGCGCCGCCCCGACGGGCCCGCCGTCCTCCGGATCCACGCCGCCGCCCGGGAAGGCCGGCTGGCCCGCGTGCCTGCGCCCGTGCGAGCTGCGCTGAATGAGCAGCACGTCGGGGCCGAGCGGCCCCTCGCCGAACAGCAGCAGAACCGCTGCGGGCCGGCCGCCCTCCGCGGGCGGCAGCAGCCCGGAGGGCACCGAAGTCCGTACGGCCCGCGCCGCGAGCCGGTCGAGCCAGTCAGGCACCTGAGTCACGCAATCTCCAACACGCCGGGGGTTCGGGGACTTCCCCGCTCACGGATAGGAGATCACGAGAAGGGGCCCGATCTCACGAGCTTCTGAGCTTTGGCGGTGTCCGTGGGGCCGGTACCGTACGAGGGGCAGAGGGCGGCCAGCGGGCAGACGCCGCAGGCCGGCGTGCGAGAGTGGCAGATGCGGCGGCCGTGCCAGATCACCCGGTGCGAGAAGATCGTCCACTCGCGCTTGGGGAGCAGCTCCGCCACCACGTGCTCGATCTTGACCGGGTCGGTCTCGTCGGTCCAGCCGAAGCGGCGGACCAGCCGCTGGAAGTGCGTGTCGACGGTGAGCCCCGGCACGCCGAAGGCGTTGCCGAGCACCACGTTGGCCGTCTTGCGGCCCACGCCGGGCAGCTTGACCAGGTCCTTCAGCTTGCCGGGCACCGCCCCTCCGTGGTGTTCGCACACGGCCTGGGCCATGCCGATGATGCTGTTGGTCTTGGCGCGGAAGAACCCCGTCGAACGGATGATCTCTTCCATTTCCGCTCGGTCGGCGCCCGCATAGTCATCCACCGTCGGGTACTTGGCGAAGAGGGTAGGAGTAACCATGTTGACCCTCTTGTCCGTACACTGCGCCGAGAGGATCGTCGCGACCAGCAGTTCGAGCGGGGTACCGAAGTCGAGCTCGCAATGGGCGTCGGGGTAGGTTTCCGCCAGGATGCGATTCATCCGGCGTGCGCGACGCACGAGGGCGAGCCTGGACTCAGTGGGCATTCCCATAGCCTACGTGTGCCGCCTGGAGTGGGGTGCGTCACAATGGCAGCAGAGGAGGCAGAGTGAACACCGAAGATGTGCTGGGCAAGGCCCCCCTGTTCGCCGCGCTTGACCGTGAGAGCGCCGCGGCGCTGCGGACGAGCATCACCGAAGTCCAGTTGTCCAAGGGGCAGACGCTCTTCCACGAGAACGAGACGGGCGACCGGCTCTACGTCGTGCTCGAAGGCAAGATCAAGCTGTCGCGCACCTCGCCCGACGGCCGCGAGAACCTGCTCAGCGTGCTGGGTCCCAGCGAGATGTTCGGCGAGTTGTCGCTGTTCGACCCGCGCCCCCGTACGGCCTCCGCGACCGCGCTGACCGACGTGCGCCTGGCCGGGCTGGGCCACGACGACCTGCGTCCCTGGCTCACCGGCCGTCCCGAGGTGGCGCTCCACCTGCTGCGGGCCCTGGCCCAGCGGCTGCGCCGCACCAACGACGTGCTGGCCGACCTGGTCTTCACCGATGTGCCCGGCCGGGTGGCCAAGCAGTTGCTCGACCTGGCCGAGCGGTTCGGCACCAAGACCGACGACGGGCTGCGCGTCCACCACGACCTCACCCAGGAGGAGCTGGCCCAGCTCGTCGGCGCCTCACGCGAGACGGTCAACAAGGCTCTCGCCGACTTCGCACAGCGCGGTTGGCTGCGCATCGAGGCCAAGGCCGTGGTCATCCTCGACATGGACCGCCTCTACAACCGCTCCAGATAGTCGAGCTGAGCCCGCACCGACATCTCGGCCGCGGGCCAGAGCGACGTGTCGACATCGCTGTAGACGATCTCCACGATCTGGCGGGGCGTCTTGGCGCCCTGGCGCAGCGCCGCCCTGATCTGGTCGAGGCGCTGCCGCCGGTGCGCGAGATAGCCGTCGAGCACGCCGACCGGGTCGGCCAGCACCGGGCCGTGGCCCGGCAGCAGCGCCACCACGCCGAGCTCCTCGGCCATGGCCCTGAGCCGGTCGAGGCTGCGCAGGTAGTCGGCCAGGTCACCGTCATGGGCGATCACCGTGGTGCCGCGGCCGAGCACGGTGTCGCCGGTCAGCATGGCCTTGTCCTGGGGCAGCCAGAAGCAGAGCGAGTCGAACGAGTGCCCCGGCGTGCCGTATACGTGCACCTCGACGTCGCCGGCGCGCACCACGTCGCCGTCGCCGAGCCCCTCGTCGCCGAGCCGGTGCTTGGGGTCGAGCGCCCGCACGGGCGCGCCGACCAGCTCGGCGAAGCGCCTGGCGCCGCCGCTGTGGTCGTGGTGGCCGTGGGTGAGCAGGATCCGGCTCACCCGGCGCCCGGCCAGGTGATCGGCGACCCGGCGCAGGTGCCGCTCGTCGTCGGGGCCGGGGTCTATGACGACGGTGTCCTGGCCGCCGATGATCCAGGTGTTCGTGCCGTCGAGGGTCATCGGTGACGGGTTGGGGGCGAGCAGGTTCTCGGCGTGGGTCGTACGGGATCCGTCGGGTGAACCGGCCGGGATGTGCAGGCCGCTCATGCCGTCACCAACTGGAACTCACCGTCGACCTCCACCACTCTGGGCAGGATCGTGACGATCTCGCGCCGGGCGGCCAGGACGGCCGCCACCGAGTCGCAGGCGGCCAGCTCGTTCAGCGTGCGGTAGGTGGGCGGCATCAGGAAGATCTTTCCCTCGTGCGCCAGCTCGACGGCGTCGGCCGGGCGTTTCCAGGCGACCTGGTCGGCCTCGCCGCCGACGTCGCGGGTGCGCTGCCCCTCGGGGAGCACGGCGGCGAAGAAGCGGGTGTCGAAGCGCCGGGTCTCGATCTCCGGTGTGATCCAGTGCGCCCAGGGCTTGAGCAGATCCGAGCGGAGCACCAGGCCGCGCTTGGCGAGGAAGTCGGCGAAGGCCAGGCTCCGGTCGATCAGCGCGAGCCGGTCGGCCTCCCAGTCGTCTCCCGTGGTGTCGTCGACGACCGAATCGGGCCCCGGCCCCGCGAGCAGCACCCCCGACTCCTCGAACGTCTCTCGTACGGCCGCGCAGACCAGGCCGCGCGCGACCGCCTCGTCCGCGCCGAAGACCTCGCCCCAGTCCGCCGCAGAGGGCCCGGCCCAGGCGACGGCGTGGTCGGTGTCACGGGGATCGACCGAGCCGCCTGGGAAGACGTAGGCGCCCGCCGCGAAGGCCATCGTGGCCTTGCGCCGGAGCAGATATACCTCTGGCCCCTCGCGCAGGATCACCACCGTGGCGGCGTCCCGCGCGGGGACCGGCTGAACACGTCCGGCGAGGATGTCCCTGGCTCGCTCGGCGAGCTCGTCCGGGAGTCGAAGACCAGTCACATGACCTCCTTCTAGAACATCACTCGGGTCATGGTGACATATCCGGACTCTAGGCGACCTCGGCGATCAGCTCCACCTCGACCGGAGCGTCGAGCGGCAGCGCGGCGACGCCCACGGCGCTGCGGGCGTGCTTGCCCGCCTCACCCAGCACCTCCGCGAGCAGCTCGCTCGCGCCGTTGGCGACCTGGGGTTGCTGCGTGAAGGCGGGGTCGCTGGCCACGAACGCCACGACCTTGACGATCCGCACGACCTTGCTCAGGTCGCCGATTTCGGCCTTCAGCGCGGCCAGCGCGTTGAGCGCGCAGATCCTGGCCAGCTCACGGGCGTCGTCGAGGCCGACCTCGGCGCCGACCTTGCCGGTCTGGGCCATCTTGCCGTCGACCATGGGCACCTGGCCCGAGGTGTAGACGAGGTCGCCGGTCCGTACGGCCGGCACATAGGCGGCCAGCGGCGCGACCACCTCGGGCAGCGTCAGCCCCAGCTCGGTGATCTTCTCTTCGGGCGTCACTGCTTCTCCCTCTTGAAGTAGGCGACGAGCTGCTCGGGCGTGGCACCCTGCAGGATCTGGACCAGCTCCCAGCCGTCGGCTCCGAAGTTGTCCAGGATCATCTTGGTGTTGTGGATCAGCACCGGAGCCGTCAGGTACTCCCATTTCTTCATGGAGGCCAGCGTAGGTGCTGGAGCCGGCAACCTGTGATGCACCGCTGAGCGCGCCGCACCCATAGTGTGAGCAATCTCAAAGGGTGGTCGTCGGCATCCGGCAAGTGACCGTTCGGTAGCCTCGAAACGTGGACTCTCGGGACACCGATTGGGACGGCGTGCGGCTGCACGTGGTCACCGGCAAGGGCGGCACAGGCAAGACCACGGTCGCCGCGGCCCTCGCCCTGGCACTGGCCTCGGGCGGGCGCAAGGTGCTGCTCGTCGAGGTGGAGGGCAGGCAGGGCATCGCGCAGATCTTCGACCTGCCACCGCTGCCGTACGAGGAGCGCCGGATCGCCGTGGCACCGTCGGGCGGCGACGTCTACGCGCTGGCCATAGACCCCGAGGAGGCCATGCTCGAATACATGGAGATGTTCTACGGCATGCGCAGGGCGGGGCGGGCGCTGACCAAGATGGGCATCGTCGACTTCGCGACCACCGTCGCGCCCGGCTTCCGCGACGTCCTGGTGACCGGCAAGACCACTGAGGCCGTGCGCCGTCGCGGTAAGAACGGCAGGCGGGTCTACGACGCCGTCGTGCTCGACGCGCCGCCGACCGGCCGCATCTCGCGCTTCCTGAACGTCACCCAGGAGGTCGCCGGGCTGGCCAGAGTCGGCCCGATCAAGAACCACTCCGATCTGGTGAGCAAGGTCGTGAAATCTCCGGAAACAGCGGTGCACTTCATCACCTTGCTGGAGGAGATGCCGGTTCAGGAGACGCTGGACGGCATCGCCGAATTGCGTTCGGCGGGGCTGCCGCCCGGCGGGATCTTCATCAACATGGTGCGTGAATCACTTCTTCCGCAGGCCGCCCTTGACAGTGCTGTCAAGGGCCGATTCGATGTGGCCGAACTCACGCTCGGGCTCAAGGCGGCCGGTCTCTCCGACGGCGCCGCCTCGACGGCGGAGGCGCTGGCGGAAGAGGTCGCCGAGCACGCCCGCCGTACCGACCTGGAACGCGCCGAGCGCGCCTCGCTGGCGCAGGAGACACTGCCGTCCTACGAGTTGCCGCTGCTGGCAGACGGCGTCGACCTGGCCGGCCTGTACGAGCTGGCCGAGGCCATCCGCACCCAGGGAGCAGCGTGAAGAAGCCCGCCGTACTCGACGTCGACGCCATCCTCGACGACCAGGGCACCCGGATCATCGTCTGCTGCGGCGCCGGTGGCGTGGGCAAGACCACCACGGCCGCCGCCCTGGGGCTGCGGGCCGCCGAGCGCGGCAGGCGCGCGGTCGTGCTGACCGTCGACCCCGCGCGGCGGCTGGCGCAGTCGATGGGGCTCACCGAGCTCGACAACACGCCACGGTTGATCAGCTCGCCCGAGGGCGGCGGCGAGTTGTTCGCGATGATGCTCGACATGAAGCGTACGTTCGACGAGATCATCGAGGCGCACGCCGACCCCGAGCGGGCCCGCCAGATCCTGTCGAACCCCTTCTACCAGTCGCTGTCCTCCAGCTTCGCCGGCACCCAGGAGTACATGGCGATGGAGAAGCTGGGCCAGCTGCGCCGCTCGGACGAGTGGGACCTGATCATCGTCGACACGCCGCCCTCACGGTCCGCGCTCGACTTCCTCGACGCCCCCGAGCGGCTCGGCCGCTTCCTCGACGGGCGGTTCATCCGGCTGCTGACCGCGCCGGCCAAGGCGGGAGGGCGCAGCGCGTTCCGGCTGCTCAACGCCGGGTTCGGGCTCATGGCGGGCGCGATGACCAAGCTGCTGGGCGCGCAGGTCATCAAGGACCTGCAGACGTTCGTGTCGGCGCTCGACGCCGTCTTCGGCGGGTTCAGGCAGCGCGCGGAGATGACCTACCGGCTGCTCCAGGCGCCCGGCACGGCCTTCGTGGTGGTGGCCACGCCCGAGCGCGACGCGATGCGCGAGGCGTCCTACTTCGTCGAGCGGCTCGCTGAGGAGCGCATGCCCCTGGCCGGACTGGTGGTCAACCGGGTGCACGAACCCACCGCGGCGGCGCTCTCAGCCGCGCGTAGCGCCGCCGCGGCGGAAGACCTGGAGTCGCGGGGCGAACATGAGCTGACCGCCGCCGTACTGCGGCTGCACACCGGCAGGATGCAGCTCGCCGCCCGCGAGCACCGGGAGCGGGACCATTTCAGTTCGGCCCACCCCACCGTGCCTGTCGTCCAGGTAAGTGCGATGCCGGAGGATGTCCACGATCTAGCGGGTCTACGCCGGATCGGGGAACTCCTCGCGAGCACATGAGAGTACGGCCGGTGCCTGCACCGGCCGTACTCCCGAGGCTTGGGTCAGCCTGCGATCAACTCGTTAGTCCGTTCGTACTCTTCCTTGGCGGACTCGAGCAGCTCTCGCCACGAGTCCACGTCGGGACGCCGCCGTAGCAGAGCCCGTCGTTCCCGTTCCGTCATGCCGCCCCACACGCCAAACTCGATGCGGTTGTCCAGTGCATCGGCGAGGCATTCGGTACGGACCGGGCATCCTCGGCAGATCAGCTTCGCCCTGTTCTGCGCGGCTCCTTGGACGAACAGCGCGTCCGGATCCGCACCACGACAGGCGGCACTGGAGGTCCAATCCGTGATCCACATTTCGACCCCACTCCCCTTAGGTGGTCAGTCGTCATTTGGGGCCGACGGGCGCGGGCGCCGAGCCTCCGTATTCAGTTGCCGCAGAGGAGAACGTACGCAACTAGACGTTCGGGCCGACAGACCCCAGAGGACCAATTTCTAGCTGCAGTCTTGACCGGGAATGACTAGTCACCCCCGTCAGTCAAGGCGAAATGGTGCCGAGTTACCGATAAGGTCACCCATTCGACGTACTCTTGGTCTTGTGCAAGCTCAGGGCAAAGATCGTTCCTCGCCGTTCCTGAACATCACGCGGTTGATCGCCGCCGGTGCGGCCGCGGGCGTGCTCACGGCTGCCATAGCCCTTCCGGCTGTCGGCGGGGCGGGGATGTCCGCCAAATCCGCGATGACGGGGATCAACCTAAAACCCGAGGACCTGGACGAACCCCCGCTGCCTGAGCGCACGGTCCTGCAGGACTCCGACGGCAAGCAGATAGCCCAGTTCTACTACGAGAACCGCCAGTCGGTGAGTCTGGACCAAGTCGCCCCCATCATGCGCACCGCGCTGATCTCGATCGAGGACTTCCGCTTCTATCAGCACGGTCCGATCGACGTGGAGGGAACGGCCCGAGCCCTGGTCAAAAACCTCACCACGGGCGGCGTGACCCAGGGCGGCTCGTCGATCACGCAGCAGTACGTCAAGCAGGTGCTGCTCAACTCGGCCGAGACCAAAGAGGCACAGGCCGCGGCCATCGAGGCCACTGTCGGGCGCAAGCTCAACGAACTGCGCTATGCCATGGCCATCGAGAAGAAGTACACCAAGGATCAGATCCTTGAAAAATATCTGAACATCGCCTACTTCGGCGCCGGCGCACACGGCATTCAGGCCGCCTCCAAGCGCTTCTTCGGCAAGCCGGCCTCCGCGCTCACCCTCGTCGAGGCGGCCACTCTCGCGGGCGCGGTCCAGAACCCCAACCGGACCGACCCGAACGTCAACAAAGCGTCCAGAGAGCTGCTGAAGGCCCGGCGCAACGTCGTCCTCGACCGGATGGCCGAGCTCGGCAAGATCACACCGCAGGAGGCCGCCGAGGCCAAGGCCAAGAAGCTGGTCTTCAAGGACACCAAGGTCTCCGGCGGCTGCGAGGAGAGCACGTACCCGTACTTCTGCCTCTACGTTCAGAACGAGATCCTCAACAACGAGGATTTCGGCAAGACCCCCAAGGAGCGCCTCAAACTGCTCCAGCGCGGCGGTCTCACCATCAGGACCACCATCGACAAGAAGATGCAGAAAGCCGCTGAGAAGGCCATCAAGGAGTACGTCAGCACCAAGGACAAGCCGGTGGCCTCGCAGGCGATGGTCGTGCCGGGCACCGGCGAGATCAAGGCGATGGCGGCCTCGCGCAAGTTCGGCGGCAGCAAGAAGAAGAATGAAATGAGCTACAACGTCGTCGCCGACGCCAAGCACGGCGGTGGCGGCGGCTTCCAGCAGGGCTCGACCGCGAAGGCCTACACGCTCGCCACAGCGCTCGAGGAGGGCCTGAAATACGGCGACGGTTACCCGGCACCCGCCGGCTTCACCGCGTCCGGCTACGGCGCGTTCAAGAACTGCGACGGCAAGCGGGTCGGCGACCCCACGCACGAGGTGCGCAACTCCAGCGAGGGCGGCGGCGGCTTCAAGACGCTGCAGACCGGCACCTGGGGCTCGGTCAACACGTTCTTCATGCGGCTCGAGGAGCGCGTCACGCTCTGCAAGGTCGTCAAGCTGGCCAAGCGGATCGGGCTCAAGCGGGCCGATGGCGCGAAGCTCCGCGAGTTCGAGACGTTCACGCTCGGCATCAACGAGGTCGACCCGGTCACGGTGGCCAGCACCTACGCGGTCTTCGCCTCACGCGGCCAGTACTGCAAGCCGCTGGCGATCACCGAGATCAAGGACCGCTTCGGCAAGGCCACGCAGTACAAACCCAAGTGCTCCAAGGTCATGGAGGAGGAGGTCGCCGACGCCGTCAGCGGCATCCTGTCGGGCGTGTTCACCAAGGGCACGATGCGGGAGGTCGGCGGCATCGGCCGGGACGCCGCGGGCAAGACGGGCACCACCGACGGCTACACGGCCGCCTGGTTCGCCGGTTACACCCCGAACCTCGCCTCCGCCGTCAGCCTCGGCGACCCGCGTGGCGCCTTCACGCACAACCTGATCGGCGTCACGATCGGCGGCCGCTACTACAGCTACGTGTACGGCGCGTCGATCTCGGGCCGCATCTGGAAGCAGGCGATGATGGGGGCGCTCAAGGGCGTCGAACCCACCAAGTTCACGCCGGTGGATCAGGAGCGGTTCGGCGGCTGCGGCGACAACTGCGCGCCCAAGCCCAAGAAGGAGAAGAAGAAGGACGATCAGGGCGGCCCGCCGGACGACTTCTTCGACCAGTTCGACCAGGGTAACCGCGACGACAACGGCCGGGGGCGGGGCCGGGGACGCGGCGGCGAATCGCCTGTCACTCCGGCGAACGTCGCTCCGGTGAACTGACCTGGGTTCGAGCCCTGTTTGAGCCCTGGGTGCCCGCTTTGGGGCGGGCACCCTCTTGGTGCCACAGGTCTTGCTAGGCGGACAGTCGCGCGCGGACGGCGGCGGCGACACGTCCCCCCTCCGCGCGGCCGGCGACCTTCGGGTTGACGACCTTCATGACCTGACCCATCGCCTGCGGGCCGGCGGCGCCGGTCTCGGCGACGGCCTCGTCGACGAGGCGGCCGAGCTCCTCGTCGGAGAGCTGCGCCGGCAGGTATTCCTCCAGCACCGCCTGCTCGTCCAGCTCCGCCTGGGCCTGCTCCGCGCGCCCGGCGTTGCCGAACGCCTCCGCCGCCTCCCGGCGCTTCTTGGCCTCCTTTGTCAGTACCTTGACGATCTCGTCGTCGGAGAGCTCTCTGGCCGCCTTGCCGGCGACCTCCTCGACGTTGACCGCGGCCAGTGCCATCCGAACCGTCCGGAGACGTACCTCGTCCCGGCTCTTCATGGAGGCCGTGAGATCGGCCTTCAGCTTGTCCTTCAATGCGCTCATGCGGTCCATCTTGCCGCGTGTACGGACGGCTACGCGCTCGCGCGCTCCAGCACGCAGCCCTTCACCCGGCCTTTTCCCGGCCCTTTCGCGGCCTTTGTACGGCCTTCTCGTGGCCCAGGTGCGGCCTTCGTGCGGCCTTCTCGCGGACTCGGGACGGCTCGGGCCAGATGTCGGGCATCATGAATGGGTGAGGAAAGCCGCCGCTGTACCACTGTCCATCCTCGGCCTCGGCCTGGCCGGGTTGGGTTACGCCTCCGTCGTCGAACGCAACTGGTTCCGGCTGCGCCGCTTCGACGTGCCCGTGCTCGAGCGCGGGCAGCGACCCGTACGCATCCTCCACCTGTCCGACCTGCACCTGACGCCGGGCCGCAAGAAGCTGATCAACTGGGTCCGCTCGCTCGGCTCCCTGGAGCCCGACCTGGTCGTCAACACGGGCGACTCGATCGCCCACCCGGAGGCCGTGCCCGCGCTCCTGTACGCCCTGGAGCCCCTGCTGGCCCGCCCCGGGATGTTCGTGTACGGCTCGAACGACCTCTACGCCCCCAAGCCCAAGAACCCGGCCCGCTACCTCTGGCGCACCTCCAAGAAGGACCGCCGCCAGCACGTCCCGTCCCTCCCCTGGGAGGAGCTCGGCGCCGGCATGACGGCCGAGGGCTGGCTCGACATGAACAACACCACGGCCCGCGTCAAGATCGGCGACCTCGACGTGGCGGTGGCGGGCATCCACGACTCCCACATCGACCGCGACCGCTACGACCTGGTCGCCGGCCCCGCCCCGGCCGACGCGGACCTCCGCCTCGGCGTCATGCACTCCCCCGAGCCCCGCAACATGACCCGCTTCGCCGCCGACGGCTACCAGCTCCTCCTGGCCGGCCACACGCACGGCGGCCAGCTCTGCATCCCCTTCTACGGCGCCCTGGTCACCAACTGCGGCATCGACCGGGCCCGCGTCAAGGGCCTCAACCGCCACGACGACGCCTGGCTGCACGTCTCGGCCGGCCTCGGCACCTCGCCGTACGCCCCGGTCCGCTTCGCCTGCTTCCCGGAGGCCTCGTTGCTCACCCTGCTTCCGCGCCGGTAAAGGCGGTCACAAGCACCCGCGAAGTCAGCTAGACTTTCTCAAGCACGCTGCAGAGGGCGTGCACCGGGGTGTAGCGCAGCTTGGCAGCGCGCTTCGTTCGGGACGAAGAGGCCGTGGGTTCAAATCCCGCCACCCCGACCCAGATAGTCGCAAGTAGAGGCCGCTTTCGAGAGATCGGAAGCGGCCTTACTCGTGGGTTGCGTGGCTATGCCTTCCGGCTGATGGCCCTGACGCAAGTCATGCTCCGAGGGCAGGTCTCCAGATCAGTTGACGGGCCATTTCAGCCGGTGTTCTCTGAGCACGTGGCCGATCTCGATGGCGTCGCACCATCAACCGCCGCCAACCGGCGCTTCCGGTGGTGGCCTGGCATCATCCTTACTCCCGTTGCCGTTGTGATCACGCTCGGGATGATCGAGAAGCGGGGTGTCGTGATAGGCATCATCGCCGCACTTACCTACGGAACCCTCGCCATCGTCGGCTGGATACCGCCACACCGGCTGATGCGCTGGTCTCGGCAACACCCTGTGCTTGATGAGCTTTTTTTCGCGCCGCTGCTTTTCGGAGGGCTGGCCTACCTCACCCCGCTTTCGCTCGTGATGTGCTTGGTGATCACCGCGATGGGGACCGCTCTTCTGCTGGGCCTCACCGGGTGGATTCGGCGGACACGTTCGCAGAGAGCCACGAACTGAGAGGATGCGATCCACGGCCCCACCCTGGAGAACCGGTCGGATCTGTTTGCGGTAGACCAACTCGGTCACCCCTCGGCAACCTCGCCGCTGCTCTTATCGTGTTCGCGGGGCCGGCGTCGTTGATCTGCTGGAGAAGCACGGCTTCGTCTGATGATGGGCCGGTGACATGACCCGGCCATGCTGAGGCCGCCGCGACTGCCCGTTGATCATGCGTTCGCCGGTTGTGGTGGAGGGCATGGTCACAGGGACGCGAGGGCGCGGACGCGGTCGGCGATGGCGCGACGGGCGGCGGCGGCGGCGGTCCACTCGTGACGTCGTCCGGGAACGGCTGGGCGGTGTCGCCGTAACGGAAAACGCCCTTCAGCGTGGCGCGGCGGGTGGCAACCTCCCCGACCGGTGGGGGCGTGCTGTCGGCGGCGGCGAAGGGGGCGAGGGCTTCGGCGACCTCGGGGTCAAGGGTGAAGGACATGACGGTTCTCCTTTGCGAACGGGCGATGTACTCGAGATGAGCGGGGATGAGCGGTGTGCTCGCGGTGGATGGTGTGTCTGGGGACGGACCGGCGGTTGCCGGGACCGGGGTTGCGGAGGTCAGGGGGTCAGGACGGTCTTGCCGGCCGGCCTTCCGGCGGCGGCTTCGTCGTGGACGGCGGCCAGGTCGGTCAGTGGCCGCCGCTCGGCCACCTCGATCCGCAGAACGCCGGCGTCGACGCGGGCGACCAGTTCGGCGAGCTGGGTGGCGTCGCTGCGCGTGAAGACCCGCACTGTCCGCACCCCGCGCCCGGCATCCTCTGGGCCAGGCGTGGTGGTGCTGACGAAGGCTCCGCGGTCGGCGACCAGGTCCACCAACTGCGCGATCTCCGCCGGGCTGGTGGGCACGAGGTCCGGGCTGGTGGGCGCCAGGTGCAGCACCACGTCGAACCGCTGTCCGGCCAGCGACTGCGAGATGGGGGCGGCGGTGTAGTCGATGATCCGGGTCGCGCCGTAGGAGCGGACGCGGTCGAGGCTGCGCGCGCCGGCGGTCGCGGTCACGGTGGCACCGGCCTGCGCGGCGAGCTGAACGGCGTAGCCGCCCACCGCGCCACCACCACCGTCGATGAGGACGCTCTGCCCGGCCTTCAGGCCGGCGTGCTCGAACAACGCCTGCCAGGCCGCCAGCCCGACCGAGGGCAGCGCTGCGGCGTCGGCGAGCTCGCCCGTGCGGGGGGCGGCGGCCAGCGCCTCGGCGGGCGCGGCGACGTACTCGGCGGCCGCGCCGGGCGCGGCCGGCGGCAGGAACGCCACCACCGCATCCCCGACGCTCCAGCCGCGCACGCCCGCGCCGACCTCGGCGACGACGCCGGCCACGTCATAGCTGGGAACGTGCGGGAGTGCCACCGGGAACACCTGCTGCAGCAGGCCCGCGCGGATCGCGGCATCCAAGAGGTTGAACGCGGTGCCGGCCACCCGCACCACCACCTGCCCCGGACCGGCCACCGGACGGTCCGCCTCCTCGTAGACCAGGACGTCACTGTCGCCGTAGGAGTGGTAACGCACTGCCTTCATGATCTCTCCCTGTCCGATGCTTCGAAGTTGAAGCATGTGGAGACTGTAATCTGCTTCGACTTCGAAGCAATAGCTTTCGGGCAGGTGACGCTCGTCACAACGCTTTGAATTCGCAACATGTAGCGTGAAGGAATGACTGACAGCCGGCCCGACGCCGAGGGCATCCAGCCGCTCGATCCCGCCCAGCTGGGCGCTTACTTCGTGCTCATGGAAGCCGTCAGCCTGCTCCAGCACCAGGTCGAACAGCAGCTACGCGCCGAGGGCGGGATCACCTACGTTCAGTTCCAGTTGCTGGCCCGCCTCGCCAACGTCCACAGCCCACTGACCATGACCGAGCTGGCCGATGGCGTCGTCTACAGCCGCAGCGGCCTGACCTACCAGGCCGGCCTGCTGGAAAAAGCCGGCCTCATCACCCGTGGCCCCAACCCCGACGACGAGCGCGCCACCCTGGTCACCATCACCGGCAACGGCCGGGCTCTCGTCGACCGCGTGCTGCCCGGCCACGTCCAGGTCACCCGCAGACTGCTGTTCGACCCCCTGGCCGACGACGACCTGCACCACCTCGGCGACATCATGACCCGGGTACGGGACCACATGCGCGCCCTGCCACCCCGCTCCGCCGCCCCCCGTAAAGGCCACACCGCTCCCGCGGCCCCGACCGCGTCGTAACCGATCGCGCCGTACATCTCGGCGATGACCGCACGGTCGACGAGAACGGCGCACAAGGCCGAAGGCGCAGACGACACCCGGGCGGACCAGCACGCCGGCTTCGCGTAGCCCGGCGACGGGTTCGGTGGACTGCCCCCGGAAAGACGCCGTGACGGGCTCGCCGCATTGCCGGTATGAGTTCGCCACATCGGATGTCCGAGTCCTGTCAAAACGACAGTCAAGTTGATTATCTCGCTCTAAGATCACTTCCATGGTGATTCACCGGACATTACGGATGATCACCGTCCTCACCGCGACCTGCGCCGTGGCGCTCACCGGAGCGATCACGAGCGGTGCGAGGACAGCGCAGGCCGACCAGGCTCAGGCGTCGTCCCTGAAGCAGTTGCCGTTCTACAACCACGCTTACAGCGTCGTCGACCGGGAGACGGCCGACGCCATCGAGAACTCCGCCTACCTGCGGGAGTTCGCCAACTTCGAGGTCCGCACCACGACCGGTGGCGGAATGACCTGGAAGGGCCGCTACCTCAAGGGCCGCGAGACCTAGATCGAGCTGTTCAGCGAGGGCGACCTGCCCGGCCAGGACGCCCTCTTCGGCTCCGCCGGGCTCGGTGTCTCGACCGAGCGCGCCGGCGACCTGGCCAAGGTGACCGCGAACCTGCCCGTACAAAGCAGAAGTGCAACGCTAATTGCGGACAGAAGGACCCTGTCGCTGATCTTGAGACGCGGAATCGTCAGTTCCGGCTCAGGGCCCGCTTTCCGCGAAGGTCGAAGTTTGCCCGGCCGTACAACACAGGCGGCGTAACTGTCCGGCGCCAGGTGTAGCTCGCCTTCGAGGTAGGCGCGGGTGTGGGTCGAGGCGGTCAACCCGCAAGTGATCCGCGTATCCGACCATCTCCGCCGCCATCCCTCGGAGGAAGAGTGAAGTACGTCGCCGCCGTCCGCCGCTACCGCTTGGACCTTTCAGGCTTCGACTGGCTTGAGAACCACTGACGACCTCGGCCAGACCCAAGAGTCCGTGGGCCGGATGGACGTTTGGCAGGGATCCGCCGTCGTTGTTGGACAATCTCAAAGGGGGCGTCTAAGGCGTTTCAGGAGGTTTAGGAGATTTGAGAGCATTTGCTCTATCCGATTCTCCTGGAGCACACAGTATTTGCGGGTGGAGTTGATGTCTTCCGCGGGAATTCCCCAGGTTGCACCCTGCGTGGCGACGAAGCCATAATTGCCTTTGCCGTCCCAGGCAACGTTATAGCCGCCGAAGAATAAGTCCATCATGCCAGCGAGCTGAAGGGCTTGCTGCTTTATGTGTGCGAGGTCGATTTGCTGGGCCTTCGCTTGTTCGATGACGACCGATTGGTTGGGGGCGGAGTCGGCGAATGCCTGGATGCCCTGGCGGGCCAGGGCATGCTGGTGATGAGGGAGATTCTGCCCACCATAAAGGAAGAATAGCAGGTCTTCCAGGTGGGCGGCGAGTTGGGGTCGGGGAACAGTCAGTGGATCGGGGAACATGAATTCTCCAAGACGTGGCCGTGTAAGGACCCTTTCACAAAACACCTACCCGAGAGAACGCGCCATCTGTCCGAAAAGTAAGAAAACCGTTTCACCTGCTCGGTCCGGAACCATCTGCCGGGCTGTGCGACTGCCCTCTGCGGGCAACGCCCGCTATTCGACAGGAGGGCTTAGTCAGTCAAGATTTAAGTGGTTCACCGGTTTCTGGATTTCCGAAATTCGCCGACCTGCAACAACATGGCCCGGCTGGTCCGGGAACCTGCGATGTCCTTCGTCCGCGTGAGAGCCCTGTCGATCGGCCGGTCGTACCAACACAGGCCCTCGACACAGCCCCCTCACCCGGCGTCCCACCGGCAGGCGGCGTTGGCGGTGAACGCCGAGCCCGGGTCGGGCAAGACCGCCGCCCTGGGTCTGATCACCACGCTGACCCACCCCGGCCACCGCTGGCGTGTCCCGATCGACAGCAGTTCTGCGTGCCGTGTCATGTCACCGGAACCCAGCCGGTAGCCTCACCCGGCGGAGGGAGGTTTTTCGCCGCGAGCAGAGCCTTTTCTGTCTCCTGGGTATCAGGATGATGGTGGCCCAGTGCCTGCCTTCGGTTGTTCAGCACCTGTTCGAGCAGTTGCACCGCTGCCGCTCGCTGCCGTCGCTCGGATAGCAGCACACCAAAATGGTGCAGGTTTTCGAGAGTTATCTCGTGGCTCATACCGAGCACTTCTTCCATGCACGGTTGGACATCTCGATATGCGGCAGCCGCTGCGTCCAACTCGCCACGAGCGTGGAGGAGGCGAGCCATGTTGTGCCGGCTGATCAGAGTGTCTGGATAAGTGCTGCCAAGAACTCGCTCCTGGGCACCCCAGGTATCACGCATAAGTTCTTCGGCTGCGTCGAGCTCGCCGTTCTCGAGTAGGGTGTCTGCAAGGTTGAGGCCCGCGCGCAGGGTGTCGGGGTGCTCTGAACCAAGAAGCCTCGTTCGCTCCTGGAAATTTCTCTTCATTATGGGTAGTGCTTCTGCGAGGCGGCCCTGCAGCGAAAGGACGGTGGCCAGGTTTCCTCTCGTGTGCGCAGTATTAATATGGCTTTCTCCTAGAAGTTTCTCACGTGCTTCAGCATCCTGTGAACGTCTCGTAGTGTCCGGGTAGCCAGTCTGGTTCAGCGTCGACCGCGACGGGCGGTGCCGAAGATGGATCTGATGATCTCCCGGCCGAGGGCGGACGCCGCCGAGCGCGCCAGGGAGCGGAACTCCTTCGACTCCAGTACGGAATGCTGCGGTTCGGGTTCCGGCTCTCTGCGCCTCTCCGGCTCGCGGGGGGCTTCGGGAGTGGGGGCGGCGGGCTGCTGCGCGGCCAGCTTCGTGGCCAGGATCTCGTAGGCCGACTCGCGGTCGATCGCCGTGCCGTACTTCTGCTGAAGGGGCGAAGCGGCGATGGCGCCCTGGATCACGTCCGGGCTGGACGGAGCCATGAGCGTCTGGGGGGCACGCAGACGTGTCCAGGCCACCGGGGTCGGCGCGCCCGTCTCCGACAGGACCGTGACGACGGCCTCGCCGATGCCGAGCTCGGTGAGCAGGCGCTTCAGGTCGTAGGAGGACTCGGGGAAGGTCGACACGGTGGCCTTGAGCGCCTTGGCGTCCTGGGGGGTGAAGGCGCGCAGGGCGTGCTGCACGCGCGCGCCGAGCTGAGCCAGTACGTCGGCCGGCACGTCCTTCGGCGTCTGGGTGACGAAGAACACGCCCAGGCCCTTCGACCGGATCAGCCGCACGGTCTGGGTGATCGACTGCAGGAACGCCTTGGACGCGTCGTTGAACAGCAGATGCGCCTCGTCGAAGAAGAACACGAGCTTCGGCTTGTCGACATCGCCCACCTCGGGAAGCACATTGAAGAGATCGGCGAGGAGCCACATCAGGAAGGTGGAGAAGAGCTGCGGCCGATCCTGTACGGCGGGCAGCTCGAGAACGGAGATCATCCCACGGCCGTCCTGCGTCACCCGGATCAGGTCGCGTACGTCGAACTCCGGCTCACCGAAGAACGCCCCCGCCCCCTGCGCCTCGAAGTTGGTCAACGCGCGGAGGATGACCCCCGCCGTCGACGCCGACAGCCCGCCGATCCCGTTCAGCGCCTGCGGAGTGGTGGTCAGATACCGGATGACCGCGATCAGGTCCTTGAGGTCCAGCAGCGGCATTCCCTGCTTGTCGGCGAAATAGAAGATCAGCCCGAGTGACGACTCCTGCGTCTCGTTGAGCCCGAGGACCTTGGAGAGCAAGGTAGGCCCGAAGGCGGTCATGGTTGCGCGGATCGGGACGCCGGACCCCAGACCGCCCAGGGAGAGGAACTCCACCGGATAGGCCGTAGGCTGCCACGTCTGCCCCACCTCGGCGGCACGCTGGGTGACGCGCTCGGAGGCGGTACCCGGCGAGGCGAGCCCCGACAGGTCGCCCTTGATGTCGGCGAGGAAGATCGGAACGCCCTGGGCGGCGAGCTGCTCCGCCATGAGCTGGAGGGTCTTGGTCTTCCCGGTGCCGGTGGCGCCGGCCACCAGTCCGTGCCGGTTCAGCATGCTCAGGGGGATCCGGATCTGCTCCGTGGGGCCGGGGGTGCCGTCCTCACGCATCAGGGCCCCGAGTTCCAGCGCAGGTCCCTCGAAGTCGTACCCCTTCATCGTCACCACATCTCCCCGCTTGCTTCTGCCTCGCCGCGACAGGCACCCCGCTTTCTTACTACCCACCGTGACACGTCGGTCGCAAAAGATGACCAAAGCGGCAGCTTTCCAGTACCGGCCGATGGCCACGGCATAGCGTTGCCGCATGGCTGACGATGTTTTCGAGCATCCGCGGCTGGCCGCGGTTTACGACGCGCTCGACCCCGATCGCAGTGACTTGGACGTGTACGTCGCCATCGCCGAGGAGCTCGGCGCCCGTGGCGCGCTGGATGTGGGGTGCGGGACGGGTGAGTTCGCGCTGCTTCTGGCTGGTCGCGGGCTCACCGTCACAGGGGTTGACCCGGCCGGCGCTTCGCTCGATGTCGCGCGGGCCAAGCCGGGCAGTGAACGGGTGCGCTGGATCCAGGGTGACGCGACAACCCTGCCCTCGATCCAGGTTGATCTTGCCACCATGACGGGAAATGTCGCCCAAGCCATCGTTGACCAGCGGGATTGGGCGGGGACGTTGCGGGGGGTCCATGACGCGTTGCGGCCCGGTGGGCGACTCGTGTTCGAGACCCGCGATCCGGCGAAACGGGCCTGGCAGGATTGGAATCGCGCGGCGTCGTACCAGGTCGCCGAGATTCCGGGTGTCGGCGCGGTGGAGCAGTGGTTCGAGGTGATCGACGTCAGCGGGCCGCTGGTGACCTTCCGTGGGACGTGGGTGTTCGCTTCGGACGGGCAGGTGCTGACGTCGGATTCGACGCTGCGCTTCCGCGAGCGTGACGAGGTCGAGGCGTCGCTGGTCGCGCATGGGTACGCCGTGGAAGAAGTACGCGATGCGCCCGACCGGCCCGGTCGGGAATTCGTGTTCTTCGCGCTACGGCCGGAGGAGTGAGAGCGGGTTTCAGTCTCCTTCGGATGCGAAGAGGCTCCTGCACAGCCGCGCCCTGAACCCCTCGAACCGGAGGCAGGGCGTTCGATGCTTGGCGCTCTTCAGGCGACGTTTCAGCTCGGACGCCGGACGAGAGACGGGCTTGGCGGCCGGGGCCACGTGCCCGGTGGCCGGCGACGGGAGTGAAGGAGAGGCTGGTACGGCGGTCAGAGCCGTCGTGGCCGACATGGCCGCCACCTGTTGCTGGGCCGGCGGCTGAGGGTCCTGGGCGGTTCGTCCCACCGAGTAGCCGAAGCCGCCACCGAAGCCCACGGCTCCGGTGAGCGCGAGCGCGACCCACCCTGCTCTCCCCCTCCGTCGCGGTGCGGATGGTGTTCTGCGGATGAACGCCGACGGTGGAAGCATGCTCATCGTCACCCCCGAGATCATGAACCTATAGTTAGCAGACGATCACTAAGCGCTCCTGCTTCAAGATTTCCGCTCAGATCCCGGGTCAACCCTCCAACCAGGGGCGAAGGGCCGGCTCCGCGGTGCGGGGCCGGCCCAGGCGAGGACTCATGCGGGGGAGGTGATCACCCCAGGCCGCTCTTCATGGCGGTGATCAACTCACCGTTGGTGGTGTCACCGCTGAGCTCCCAGAAGAACGCTCCTCCCAGCCCCTGACCCTTCGAGTAACTCATCTTGCCGCCGATGGTGCCGGGCGTGTCGTAGCTCCACCACTGGCCGCCGCAGTAGGCGTAGGCCGTGCCGGCGACGGTGCCGGTGGACGGGCAGCGGGTCTTGAGCACCTTGTAATCTTCGATGCCCTGCTCGTACGTGCCGGGCGCCGGTCCCGTCGCCGTGCCGCCGGGGGCGGACTGCGTGACCCCGGCCCAGCCACGGCCGTAGAAACCGATGCCGAGCAGCAGCTTGCTCGACGGGATGCCCTTGCTCTTGAGCTTCTGGATGGCGTTGTCGGAGTAGAAGCCCGCGATCGGGATGCCTGCGTACGAGGTGAGCGGCGAATGCGGGGCGGTCGGGCCCGACGGGGCGAAGGCGCCGAAGTAGTCGTACGTCATGACGTTGTACCAGTCGACGTACTGCGCGGCGCCACCGTAGTCGGCCGCGTCGATCTTGCCGCCGCTGGTGCCGTCGGCGGTGATGGCGGCGGTGACGAGGTTGCCGGAGCCGAAGCGGGAGCGCAGGGCCGACATGACGTTCTTGAACGCGGCGGCGCCACTGGAGTCGCAGGTGAGGCCGCAGGCGTTCGGGTACTCCCAGTCGATGTCGATGCCGTCGAACACGTCCGCCCAGCGCGGGTCCTCGACCAGGTTGTAGCAGGAGTTGGCGAAGGCCGTCGGGTTCTGCGCGGCCTGGGCGAAGCCGCCGGACCAGGTCCAGCCGCCGAAGGAGAAGAGCACCTTCAGGTTCGGGTACTTCTTCTTGAGCTTGCGGAGCTGGTTGAAGCTGCCGCGCAGCGCGCCCGTGTCCCAGGTGTCGGCGACGCCGTCCACGCTCTCACCCGCCTGGTAGAAGCGGTCGTAGTCGGCGTAGCTGTCGCCGATGGCGCACTGCCCGTTCTGTACGTTGCCGAAGGCGTAGTTGATGTGGGTCAGCTTGGCCGCCGAGCCGCTGGTGTCGATGTTCTTGACGTGGTAGCCGCGCTGGTAGACGCCCCACTGGACGAAGTACCCGAGCACCTTGTTGCCGCCGCCGGTACATCCGGTGGTGGCGCCGGTGGCCTGGGCGCTGGCCGCGGACTCGCCGACCGAGTTGTACGCCTTGACGGTGTAGGTGTGCGACGTACAGGCGTTCAGCGACCCGATGGTGGCCGACGTGCCGGTCACCGTGGCCCTGACCGTGGTCCCCTCGTAGACGCGGTAACCGGTGACGGTGCCGGAAGAGGCGCCCCACGACAGGGTGATCGAGCTGCTGGTCGAGGCGGTGACGTTGGGCGTGCCCGGCTGGCCGGGAGCGCCGGTGCCGCCCGAGGTGGAGGCGGTGACCGCGGTGCTTGCGGCCGAGACGTTCCCGGCGGCGTCGCGGGCGCGGACCGTGTACGTGTAGCTGGTGGCGGCGGCCAGGCCCGTGTCGGTGTAGGTGGTGCCGGTGGCCGTGGTCACCTGCGTCGAGCCTCGGTAGACGTCATAGCCGGTGACGCCGACGTTGTCGGTGGCGGCGTCCCAGGCCAGCGAGACGCTGCTGGAGGTGGTGCCCGTCGAGCGCAGGTTGGCGGGCACGGACGGCGCGGTGGTGTCGGTGCCGCCGCCGGTGACCGGTTTCCACAGGGCGGGCACGTTGGGCGGCTCCCAGCCGGGCTGGGAGGTGTGGCTCTGGATGCACTCGTAGTCGACGCCGTTGTACGTGACGCGGGTCCCCGCCGTGTACGCGGTCCACGGGGCCCAGGCGGCGGCTAAGACGACCGAGGTGGCGCCGTACGCCCCGGCGGGGACGGCGACCGTCGCGGTCAGCGGCAGGAGGAGCGCCGCTAGGACCGCGAGGCCCTTGCTCAGGATGGTGTGTCTCATAGTTGTTCCGACCTCCGGCGGGTTGGGGGGTGGATGGGAGGTCCGACAGGAAACTTATAGTAAAGTTTCCTGTCAATTATGAGACGACGCTAGCCTCCGCCTGCGGGGTCGTCAATACGTGATCGCGAAAACGAGAAACTCGCCCCGAGAGTGTCGGGGCGAGTGGGCGTCGCGGCTACTTGCCGTCCGGGACCGCGGGCTTCTCGTCGGTCCAGCCGGCCTTGTAGGTCTCCACCTTCGTCTTGGCCAGGAACGGCTTACCGTCGACAGTGGTGTCGGTGTACTCGGCCAGCAGCGTCATGGTCTTGGTGTCCACGATGAGCTGCCGCTTGAGCACCGTGCCCTTGATGGTGTTCGTCGGCAGGGCCAGTTTCTGCCCGGTGCGGCCCAGCAGGTCCTTGGCCTGTCCGAGGTCGGTGACGCCCTTGGTCGTCTTGAGCGCCTGGAAGGCGGCGCTTCTGACCTTCGGCGGCACCGGGGTCTCGTACAGCATCCGGCTCAGGTCGATGGCCACGTACGAATCCAGTCTGGACAGCCAGTCGTCGATCTTGGAATTCGGGGAGGTGGTCTTGGCCTCCTCGGCCGCCTCGCCGATCCAGGATTTCACGTCCGCCACGACGTACTCCTTGAGGGCGGCCGGATCCGACGGCAGGTTCTGGAGCTGCTGGTAGGTCAGGAACTTCCGGCCCAGATGGAAGCCCTCAGGCCCGCCCTTCTGCGGCCCCACGTGTGCCTCGCCGGGCTCCGTGGACAGGGAGATCTTCATGCCTTCCGTGCGGTAGTTCCACGATTTCGGCGAGCCGTCGGCGCGCCAGGCCGCCTCGTCCTTCTTGGTCTTGGGCCGGGCGCCGAGCGGCCGGGAGCCGAACCAGCCCTTGCCTTCGGGCGTCTTCCAGTTGGTGGAGCCCTGCCGCTCCGTCAGCCAGTAGCCGCTGCCGACCGGCCGTGGATGGGTCATGGTCAGGACCGTCTCGACCCGCCAGTACGCGCCCCCGGGCGGGGTCGCCTGGGCGGGTACGGCGAACACTCCGGTGAAGGCCAAACCGGCTACGGCGGCGATCAGCGATCTCACTTCTGCTCCTTCAGTGGGTTGTCATCTGTCCAGACGCTCGCCTGGATCGCGGTGAACTCCAGGAGACGGCCGTCGTCCGTGGCGCGCGTCTCGATCGAGAGGGGCATTCCGGTGGCTGAATCGATCACCAGCCGGGTACGGGTGGCCCCCGCGTACTCGGTCACGGGAAGCTCTGCGGACTGGTATTCGAGGGCTTGTCCGGTACGCCCGAGCGTGTCCGTCGCAGGGCCGACGGCCGAGACCCCGGGCATCGACGCGAGCAGGCGGTAGGCGGCGGCCCGGGTCTCGCTCGTCACCGGCGCGTACACGAGCAGCCGCACCACGTTGTCGACGAGCGCCTGGTCGGGGACGCCGGAGAAGAGCGCACGCAGCCCCTCGGGAGTCTCCGGCACCTCCTTCATCCTGGTCAGCGGCTTGCCTGCCAGGACGATGCGGAAGTCCCAGTCCTCGCTGGAGAAGGTCCGCGGCTCGCCCCGCGCCGTCCGGACGATGCCTGAGAACCGGTCGTCCGTGATCAGGCCGGGGGTGTTCTTCTCGTAGGTCCAGGACGTCGGCGCGCCGGCTGCCCGCCAGGCGGCCTCGGCCTCGGAGCTCGCGGGCACGGCACCGAGGTAGGTCTCGCGATACCAGGTGCGGGCCTCCGGGTCCGCCGGGATCCAGGACTCCACCGACTTGGTCTGCCGCAGCAGGTAGTGGTGGCCGGGGTCGTAGAACACGCTGCCGTTGACCAGCTTGCTGCCCCACCAGGCGCCCGAGTCGGGCGTCGCGGCCACCGAGGTCGCGGCGGCCAGCAGGATCCGGTTGGCGTTCGCCGGAGCGACCGCGCCCTGCTTCGCAGTCGGCCGGCCCGGCGTAACGGTGGCGGTCGACTGGCCCGGCGTCACCGTCACCGGCGTCACTCCGGTCAGCAAGGCGACGGCCGCCGCACCGGCCAGGCCGAGCCCCAGCGCGCTCCTTCTGGCCGCCCTGCGGCCTCGCCGTACCCGCTCCTGAGCGAACGCGTCGGCCAGCCGTTCGCGCCCGGCCCGCTCGATCTCCGGCGACAGCGGCGGCGCGGGCAGCAGTTCGCGCACCGCCTGGTAATCATCCATCGGAGCCTCCGTTCAAGGGATTGACGCCGCCCAGGGCGGCACGAAGCTTCTTGCGCACCCGCGACAGGCGGGACCCGACGGTGCCGTACGGGATGCCCAGCGTCTTGGCCACCTCCTCGTGGCTCAGCTCGGCCAGGGCGCTCAGCAGCAGCACGTCCCGGTCGCCGTCGGACAGCGCCAGCAGCTCCGCCGTGAGCCGCGCCTGCTCGTTCGCGGCGTCGACGCGGCTGACCACGCGTTCCTCGTGGCCGTGGTCCGCGCCCGCGGGAGTGGCCGCGCTGCGCCGCAGCGCCGCCAGCTTCCTGGTCTCGGTACGGCGGTGCAACGCGATCAGGTTGCTCGCGATGCCGTACAGCCAGGGACGCACCTCCCCGCGTGCGCGGTCGAACGTGGTGCGCTTCCTGAACGCCGTGAGGAACACCTCGGCGGCGAGGTCGTCAGCGGCCTGCTGGTCCAGCCGCCTGCCCAGATACGCGTGGATCTCCCGGAAGTAGCGGTCGTAGAGCTCGCCGAACCGCTCGGGTTTTCGGTACGACGCCTTCAGCAGGTCCGCATCGCTGATCGCCCCCGGAGGATCAACGAGGCGGAGTGGAACCGTCAGGTTGGCAGTCACACCTGTACTCAACCGATGGGGCGATCTGCTTTCACGCCATCAACCGACATACATGGAATTAACACCCGCCCCGGCAATCTTCATGGTGACCGGCCGGTCGTCATCCTCAGACATTCAGAGAAGAGACTCACATGAGACGCGCACTTGGCGCCGCCATCCTCGCCATGGCGGCCTTCGGCACCACCGCCGCCCTGTCCACTCCGGCGTTCGCGGCGGACGACCCGTCCCAGCCGCAGCTCATCACCAGCGACCAGCTCACACCCATCCTCGAATGCGCCGAGCCTGAGGTCGAGCACGTCGGGAGGTTCAAGGTGGTCAAGGGCGAAAAGGTGTACCGGGGCGAAGCGGGAATCCGCATCTCGGAGGAGATCGACGGCCCCGAGGCGTGCGGCTCGACAGGGAAAATGACGTGCCTGGTCAAGCGCAAGGACGGCGACCGCTGGCAGGTCAGGTTCCGTGACGAGAAGGGCGTCGTGCACAAGCGCAAGTTCACGGAGAAGGCCGACGCCCAGCGCTTCACGAAGAAGGACAAGCACATCGCCAAGTGGATCGGCTGCTCCGTCGAGCGCTGATCGCCGGCGGGACTGAGACAGCCCCATGGTGACGAGCGCGGACCCCGCGCTCGTCACCGTCGCTAAAGGGCCACGTGGTGGGGTTCGCCCGCGAGCAGCTCGACCTCCTCCCGGTATGCGGAAGCGCGGTGGATCAAGGTGATCCGCTGGTCCACCGGCGACCGCAGCACCGCCCTGACACCCCCCGAACCCCAGGTCAGCTCCTCGACGACGACCCGCCCCCGGCAGGCGACGCCGCGAATCATCCCCTTCTGCAGCAGATCCGGTACGGCGGGCAGCAGCTCCACCACCCCCGGCCGGGAGTCCACCAGCAGCTCGATGAACAGCCCGTGCAAGGTGTGCGCGGCGTCGGCGTTGTAGATCTCCCGGCCGGGGTTGTGCGCAGTCATGAGCGATCGGAACAGCATGTCCGCGCCCAGGA
Source organism: Nonomuraea sp. NPDC026600 (assembly GCF_040638335.1). Taxonomy (NCBI): domain Bacteria; kingdom Bacillati; phylum Actinomycetota; class Actinomycetes; order Streptosporangiales; family Streptosporangiaceae; genus Nonomuraea; species Nonomuraea sp. NPDC026600. Next base: position 148,081 of record NZ_JBEZYD010000027.1, on the reverse strand, counting down.
TCTTCATCAGGTTGATCCTGACCAGCTCCGCGTCCTTCAGCCGGGCCGCCACCAGTGCCCGGTGCAGGCTGCCGTGGGCCGACAGGTTCTCGTCGCCGCGTAGTTCCAAGGCGCGGTGCGCGGCGGCGGCCAGCTCCGGCTCGTCGTCGGGGTTGATCTCGTGCAGCGGCCACACCGGGTACAGGTGGCTGACATGCCGGTGGTCCTCGTGCGGGGCCACGTCCCACGCCCACTCCGTGAGCGCGCCCCGATCATCGATCCGGTACGGCGGCACCCGCTCCGCCAGCGGGGATCCGGCGAGGCTCAGGGCGTGCCGGGCCGCCGCGAGGTCCATGGTCGCGTTGACGCTCGCGTACGAAGCTCCCTCGGGACCCACCTCGGGCGAGAACGACGGCACGACCACGAAGCCGGACCCGGTCAGGAAGCCCTCCCAGAACGCGGCCGCCTCCGCCAGCCAGCCGGGCAGCTCCTCGGGCAGGTCACCGGTGACCTGGTGGTGCTCGTGCAGCGGGTACAGCAGCCAGTCGGCCCCGGCCAGCCACATCGTCCAGGGCCAGTCCTCGTCGAGGTGGAACAGGTAGCCGCTCTCCCCGTCGGTACGGCTCGGCGCGAGGATGCCGTCGAGGCCGTAGATCTCGCGGGCGTTGACCCGCCAGTGGTCGATCTGGTCGCGGATCAGGGCGGCGTATCCCGTCATGAGCTCGGGCATCGCGCCGATGTTCACCCCGGCCACCTGCAGGTTGAGGTTCGCGTCGGTGGTGAAGTCGCCCGACCAGGCCGCCCCCCACGCGCCCAGCCACAGACCGGTGAGCCGGGGCGGGAGCACGCCCGAGGAGCTGAGCAGCAGGTAGCGGCCCGAGTGGAACAGCCGCTCGACCAGCGCCGGGCCGGGCTCGGCGATCAGCTCGCCGACCGGCGGGTCTCCGGCCACGCCCAGGTCCAGGGTCACCCGCTCGTAGATGGGCCGATGGACGGCGACATGCCGCGCCAGCAACTCGCCGTACAGGGAACCGGCCGCTCCACGCTCGCCGATCGACCCCGACTCGCCGGACACGCGACCGGCCAGATCGGTGAGCGCGACTTCCAGCCGGTCGGTGCCCCAGCCAGGCTCCTCGTACCGGTCCAGCTTCGTCAGCAGCAGTGTCTCGCCACGCGTGACCACCACGTCCCCCGTCACGGAGACGTCGTCGGCCAGGACGAGCGTCAGCCCCTCGAACCCGGCGGCCCCGAGCCCGGCCGGATAGGCGCCGCGAACGCTCAGGAAGACCCGCCCGCCCTTCTCGAAGGCGGAGGTCTGATAGACGACATCGTCGGGCTTGCCCGGCAGGTCGCCGGTGAGCTGGAGCCGCAGCTCACCGGTCAGCCGCTGAACCACGACGGAGTCGGCGCGGGAGACGAACGCGTGGTGTGCGCGCTCGCCCGACTCGACCACGATCTCCCCGGTCGTGAAGTCGGTGGAGCGCTGGTAGGGGCCGCCGGAACGGCCTTCGACGACCAGCTCGTACCCCGGATGGAACGCCTGCGTCCAGACCAGCTCCCGCCCGTCGGCCGCCACCCGCTGGGCCTCGGCGGCCCGCCCGGACAGGATCAGCTCGCGGATCTCCCCCAGCCGGTCGGCGATCGCGGGCGGGCGCAGGTCGCGGGTGCCGTTGGGCAGGACGAAACGGTGGTGGTCGAACACCACGCGCTGGGCGTGCGGCTCGCCGTAGACCATGATCCCGTACTCGCCGTTACCGGACAGGAACGCGTCCTCCCAGGTCAGACCGGGCTCGGTGTCGTAAATGCGGTGCTCGGGCATCGGGCCTCCGACATGAGGTAAGCGCTTTCCAGAACAGCCTATTAAATGCTACAGATGCTTGACGTAGCGAAATATTCCTGTCGAAAATAGGGGACGTGTCAGCACCCGAGGTCTCCTTCGACACCCACCCCGACCGCTACCGCCACCTCCGCGTCGAATACGACGGCGAGATCGCCCGCATCGTCCTCCAGGTGGCTGAGAACGGCGGCCTGGTCCCCGGGTACGAGCTCAAGCTGAACTCCTACGACCTGGGCGTGGACATCGAGCTGTACGACGTGGTCCAGCGCCTGCGCTTCGAGCACCCCGAGGTCCGCGCCGTGATCGTCACCGGCGGCCTGGAGAAGGTGTTCTGCGCGGGCGCCAACATCAGGATGCTCGCCCAGTCAGCGCACTCCTGGAAGGTGAACTTCTGCAAGTTCACCAACGAGACCCGCAACGGCATCGAGGACGCGACCGCGAACTCCGGCCAGATCTACCTGGCGGCGATCAACGGCACGGCGGCCGGCGGCGGCTTCGAGCTGGCGCTGGCCTGCGACCGGATCATCCTGCTCGACGACGGCTCCACGGCCGTGTCGCTGCCGGAGGTGCCGCTGCTCGCCGTACTGCCCGGCACCGGGGGCCTGACCAGGCTGGTCGACAAGCGCGGCGTACGCAAGGACTTGGCGGACGTGTTCGCCACGCGCAGCGAGGGCGTGCGCGGCCCGCGCGCGGTGGAGTGGGGCCTGGTCGACGAGGCGGTGCCGCGCAGCAGGTTCGAGGAGACGGTGCGGCTGCGCGCCACCGAGGCCGCCGCCCGCTCCACCCGCCCGCGCGACGCCAAGGGAATCGCGCTGACCCCCCTGGAGCGCGAGGTGAGCGAGGACGCGATCCGCTACCCGAACGTCACCGCGGACCTCGACCGGGCGAACGGGCTGGCCACCATCACGGTGTACGGCCCGCGGCAGGAGACCGGGTCCTGGCCGCTGGCGGTCACCCGGGAGCTGGACGACCTGATCCTGCGGCTGCGCACCAACGAACTCGAGCTCGGCACCTGGGTGATCAAGACGCGGGGGGACGCCGAGCAGGTGCTCGCCCATGAGCCGCTGCTCCGCGGCGACGGCTGGCCCGCCGCCGAGATCCGCCACTACCTCAAGCGCACGCTCAAGCGCCTGGACGTGACCAGCCGCAGCCTGATCGCGCTGATCGAGCCGGGCAGTTGCTTCGCCGGGCCGCTGCTGGAGCTGGCGCTGGCCTGCGACCGCCAGTACATGTTCGACGAGGACGGCACGGCGATCACCCTCACCGAGGCGAACTTCGGCGCGTTCCCCATGGGCAACGGGCTGTCCCGGCTGGCCTCCCGCTTCCCCGGCGACCCCGAGCACCTCGCCAAGCTGCGGCAGGAGACCGGCCGCGAGATCGACGCCACCGAGGCGGCCGAGGCGGGCCTGGTCACGTTCGCGCTCGACGACATCGACTGGGCGGACGAGGTGCGCATCGCGCTGGAGGAGCGGGCGTCCCTGAGCCCGGACGCGTTGACCGCGATGGAGGCCAACCTCCGCTTCGCCGGTCCCGAGACGCTGGAGACCAAGATCTTCGCCCGGCTCACCGCCTGGCAGAACTGGGTGTTCAACCGGCCCAACGCCGCGGGCCCCGAGGGCGCGCTGCGCCGTTACGGCACCGGGCAGCGGCCCGTCTTCGACCGGAAGCGAGTGTGAGATGTCCATCGACTACGGCGAGCGCATCCCGAACAACGTCAACCTGGCCGAAGACCGGCGGCTGCAGCGGGCACTGGAGTCGTGGCAGCCCGGGTTCCTGCGGTGGTGGGGCGAGATGGGGCCCGCGCTGCCGACCCAGGACGTCTACCTGCGCACGGCGGTGGCGGTGGGCCGGGAGGGCTGGGCGCACTTCGACCACGTGGCGCTGCCGGACTACCGGTGGGGCATCTTCCTGGCCGAGCGCGACCCCGACCGGCGCATCGCCTTCGGGCAGCACCGGGGACAGCCGGTCTGGCAGCAGGTGCCCGGCGAGTTCCGCGCCGAGCTGCAGCGGCTGATCGTGGTGCAGGGCGACACGGAGCCGGCCAGCGTGGAGCAGCAGCGCCGGCTCGGGCTGACCGCGCCCAGCCTGTACGACCTGCGCAACCTGTTCCAGGTGAACGTCGAGGAAGGCCGGCACCTGTGGGCCATGGTCTACCTGCTGCACGCCTACTTCGGCCGCAGCGGTCGCGACGAGGCCGACGCCCTGCTGCTGCGCAACTCCGGCAGCGAGGACTCCCCGCGCATCCTGGGCGCCTTCAACGAGGAGACCCCGGACTGGCTGTCGTTCTTCATGTTCACCTACTTCACCGACCGCGACGGCAAGTACCAGTTGGGCACGCTGAAGGAGAGCGCGTTCGATCCGCTCAGCCGTACGTGTGAGTTCATGCTGAAGGAGGAGGCCCACCACATGTTCGTCGGCACCACCGGCGTGGACCGGGTGGTGGAGCGCACCGCGACGCTGATGCGCGAGCACGACAGCGACGACATCCAGAAATATGGCGGCATCCCGCTTGATGTCATCCAGAAGTACATCAACTTCCACTACAGCGTCAGCCTGGACCTGTTCGGCGGCGAGACCTCCACGAACGTGGCCAACTACTACACCGCCGGGCTCAAGGGCCGCTGGCAGGAGGAACGCCGCAAGGACGACCATCTGCTCACCGAGGCGGCCACCACCGTCCAGCAGGTCGTTGACGGCCGCCTGTCCGGCGTGCTCCTGCCCGCGCTGACCGCGCTCAACGCCGACCTGCGCGGGGAGTACATCGCCGACTGCGCCACCGGCCTGACCCGGTGGAACCGCATCCTGGACGGCGTCGCCACCCTGTACCTGCCGCATGTGGGGTTCAACCGCCAGGTCGGCGCGTTCGCCGGTCATCACGTCACCCCGGACGGCCGCCTCATCGACCAGGCGACCTGGGAGCTCGACCGGGACCGCTGGCTGCCCACCCCCGCCGACAAGGCGTACGTCCACGGTCTGATGCGGCCGGTCTACGAACCCGGCAAGATCGCCGCCTGGCTGGCCCCGCCGCGCAACGGCATCAACGGGCGGCCGCTCGACTACGAGTACGTCCACCTCTAAATCTCAAGGGTGCGGGCCACGGAAAGCGCGGGCGGGGACCTTGCCGCCGTACAACTGGCTGACCGTCACGAAGTGGAAGCCGCGCTTGGACAGCCGCTTCAACACCTGGGGGATCGCCTGCACGGTGGTCGGCCGGATGTCATGGAAGAGAATGATCGATCCGGGCCGTGCCGGGCGGACCGCGGCACGGAACACATGCGCGCTGTTGCGGTAGAGCCAGTCGAGCGTGTCCACGTCCCACAACACCAGCGGGTGCGGCGACTGCCTGCGCACTATGCGGTTGAACGACCCGTACGGCGGGCGGACCAGCGTGGGCGTCACCCCGGCGGCCTTGAGGATCGCCCGGTCGGTCTTGGCCAGGTCCGCTCGCACCCCGGCCGGGGACAGCCGGGTCAGGTCGCGGTGCGACCAGCTGTGGTTGCCGACCTCGTGCCCGGCCTGCACGGCTCTGCGCACCACGCCGGGGTGCATGACCACGTTCTGCCCGACGACGAAGAAGGTGGCGTGCGCCTTGTAGGCGGCCAGGTACTTCAGCAGCCTGTCCGTGTACGGACTCGGGCCGTCGTCGAAGGTGAGCGCCACGCACTTGACCCGGCGGCAGTCGACCGAGCCGTCCGCCGTGTAGCCGGGCAGCGCCAGCCGCCCATCCGGCTGCATGACCTGGGCCTGCGCCCGCCGGCCGAAGTCCGACAGCAGCGGCTCCACCTCGGCGCGCGGCAACACGGCGTGCACCTGGCCGACGGCCCCCGCCGCCACCTCACCTTCGTCGAAGGTCACGACCAGGTCGCCGCTCCTGGTGAAGGCCAGGTCGTCGAGCCCCCGGACGTCCGTGAGCCGCGCCTGCCCGTCGATGCCCGCCAGCACCTTCCCGGTCAGCGCCTCGAACCTGCTCATGGACGGCGGGTTGACGAGCGACAGCGCGGGCACCACCTGCCCCTTGGCTCCGTCGTACCAGCGGGTCGTCGTCGACTTTCCGTCGCCCGCGCCACCGAGCTCGTAGACGGTGAACCGGACCCCGATCACGTCGCCCGAGGCGGCCAGGAAGCCGAACCCGATGTTCAGCTCGGGCGCCTTCACCTCCGACTCGCCGCACCCGCGCTCGCGCGCCCACTCCAGGAACCCGGCCCGCCGCTCCTCGATGAGGCGGCGCAGCTCGTCCGTCAGCGGCTGCGCACCCGGCACCTGCGGGTACGTGGTCGACCAGACGCACGATTGCTCCTTGCCGCTGTCGCGGACCACCCGCAACCCGTTGATCCACGTCGGCGCGACCGTCTCGACCGGATCATCCGACCGGACGGACGCCTGCCAAACCTTGGTCTCCTGTCCGGTCCCCCCGCATGATGTCGATGTCAACGTGACCACCGCCATCGCAGCCATCAACCGCCTCATCGGCACGACCCCCCGTCGTTTCCACCTCTGACCCGTTCGACTCCTGCTTTCACCTATTTGTTCGTTGTTCGTGGCGCGCGGCAGCCTGGATGGCCTACTTCGACGGTAACCCGGGCGGTCAGCTACGTTTGCCCACCATGAGTGACAATCGCATCCCGCCCCCCTTCATCGGCGACGAACGCGCCATGCTCGACAACTGGCTCGAATGGCATCGTGGGACCCTGGCCGTCAAGTGCGCCGGTCTGTCGGAGGAGCAGTTGCGCCTGCGCTCCGCGTCGCCATCGGGCATGTCGCTGCTCGGCCTGGTCCGCCACATGGCCCACGTGGAGCGGGCGTGGTTCCGGGGAGTGCTGAACGGCGAGGACGGCCCGAAGCTGTGGGGCAAGGACACCAACCAGGACGCCGACTTCGAGGACGTCGACACCGCCTCGGCCGACGAGGCGTTCAAGACCTGGCAGGCCGAGATCGAGCACGCCCGCGAGGTGTCGGCCGGGGTGCCGCTCGACGCCGTGGGCAAGCAGCAGCGCCACGGGCAGGACTGCTCCCACCGGTGGATCCTCGTCCACATGATCGAGGAGTACGCCCGCCACAACGGCCACGCCGACCTGCTGCGCGAGCGCATCGACGGCGTGACCGGCGAATAGCGGTCATTTCACACTGCCCAGCGTCACCCCCGGCTGCCGGTCCTGAGCTGTCGGGCCGGCGGGGCGATAGATCGTCCGGTCGAATTCCGCCCGGCAGCCCTCGCCCGCCAGGTCCTGCACCCACAGGCCGACGAAGGCGCCGGTGAAGCCGAACGCGTGTACCTGACCGTCCACGAACTCGTCGGCGTGCTCGTCGGACAGGATCGTGGCGTCCAGCTCCGCCGGGATGGCCTGCCAGCCGTGGCCCACGTCGTACGAGAAGCGCAGGACGGGCCCGTCGAACTCGGCCCGCAGCCCCACCCCGGAGACGGCCTCGACGGTGGCGCACACGGTCCGCTCGCCCCTGTCGCTGCTGGTGAGCACGAGGCCGTCGGTGGTCAGGGCGAGATAGTGCCAGTTGCGGGAGTTGTAGTAGGCGGTGATCCCGGCGGACTGGTGGACGCTGCCGGGCTCGAAGCGGACGACCGTCTCCAGCGAGGACGTCCGGCTGGTGACCCGCCGGGCGACCAGGCTCGGGGTGCGCAGGCCGTACGGTGACTGGCCGCCCTCGATCGTCAGCCGGTCCCCTTCCACGCGCAGCCAGTCGGGCGAGGCGGGCCGCCGCAGCGTGCTCCAGTCGGCGGCGAACGGCTCGTGCGGGCGGGAGTGCGGGTGCGAGTGCGGGTGCGGCGGCAGGTCGGGGGCGGGCACCTCGACGGCGGGCACGCCGCCCGCCACCCTGGGCCAGCCGTCCGTCCACTCCACACGCTGGATCGCGGTCTCCCTGCCCAGCACGCAGGGCCCGCGCCGGGTGTAGGGCCGGGCCGCCAGGTGCGCGACGTACCACTCGCCGCCCTGCGTCTCGACCAGGCACCCGTGCCCGGCCTTCTGCAACTCCAGCGTGGGGTCGTGGCGGGCCGTCAGCATCGGGCCGGCCGGATCCTCCTCGTACGGCCCGGCGAGCTCGCGCGACCTGAGGACCGTGATGCCGTGCTCGTAGCCGGTGCCGCCCTCGGCCACCATCAGGTAGTACCAGCCATCGATCCGGTACAGGTGCGGCCCCTCGGTCAATCGGCGGTTCGCCAGGATCGTCCGCGGTTCCCCGCCGGCCAGTGGCTGGAGCTCGATGCCGGCGAAGCCGTGGCCCGGGCGGGAGTCGAAGACCATGTTCAGCAGCCAGGAACCGCCGTCGTCGTCGTGGAAGAGCGCGGCGTCGAAGCCGCGCCCCGGCAGCCTGACCGGGTCCGACCAGGGGCCGTCGATCGAGGGCGCGGTGACGAGGAAGTTCGCGATGTCCTTGTAGCCGTGGGCGTAGTTGTCCATCACCCCGTACACCAGGTGGAACAGCCCGTCGTGATAGCTCAGGTCGGGCGCCCAGACACCGCCGGAGTCGGGCACCCCGGACAGGTCGAGCAGCCGCCGCTCGGTGAGCAGGCCGCCGATGGGCCGCCAGTGGACCAGGTCGCGCGAGTGGTGGACGCGCACACCGGGATACCACTCGAAGGTCGAGGTGGCCAGGTAGTAGTCGTCGCCGACGCGCAGGATCGACGGGTCGGGATGGAAGCCGGGCAGGACGGGATTGCGGATCACGGGGCCTCCCATAGAAACCGGTCGCTGTGAACATACGGACGCGTGGTGCATACGTTACATAGAAGGCATATGACCTGCACTGTTGAACTTAAGGGGAAGTGCTTTTACCGTAGACAACGGTTTCTATTCAAGGAGGACCGGACGGTGATCGCCGTAGACTGCGAGCGTTCCGCGAGACGCCACGCTCGGCCACACTGCTCCGCCTGAAGACCATGGAAGGCCAGCCTTGTCGCGAAGAGTGACTCCCGAGGACGGCGAGCGCGCCACCATCCGCGACGTCGCCGCCCGGGCGGGCGTGTCGGCGTCCACCGTCTCCCGGGTGATCGCCGGTGACTACCCGGTCGCCCAGTCCACCCGCGTACGGGTGATGCGCGCGATGCGCGAGCTCGACTACGTGCTCAACGTGCACGCCAGGGCGCTGTCCGGGGCGAGCACGAAGATGGTGGCGTTCGTGCTCGACGACGTCACCGGGCCCTCCTTCGCCTACGTCGCCAAGGGCGTGGAGCAGCAGGCCACCGCCGAGGGGCGGCTGTGCATGGTCTGCACCACGCACGGCGACCCCTCGCGCGAGCTGGCCGTCGTGGAGGCCATGCGCGAGCAGCGGGCCGACGCGGTCATCCTGGTCGGCGGCGGCTCGCTCGACGACACCTACCGCGAGCGCATGACGCACTTCGCGCACGCGCTGGACAAGGCGGGCTCCCGGCTGGTCCTGTGCGGGCGGCCGTCGCTGGGCGACGACGTGCCCACCACCGTCGTCGAGTACGACAACGAGGGCGGCGCCTACGCCATGACCAGCCATCTGCTGTCGCAGGGCCACCGGCGCATCGTCTACCTCGGCGCGGTCAGCTCGGAGGACGCCAGCACCACCAAGGTCGGCAGGGACCGGGGGTTCACCCGCGCGCACCAGGCGTACGGCGTGCCGTACGACCCCGACCTCGTCGTCCCGGCCTCCTTCGACCGCGCGGCGGGCTACGAGGGGACCAAGCGCCTGCTGGCCAGGGGGGCCGACTTCACGGCGGTCTTCGCGGCGACCGACATGGTGGCCGTGGGGGTGTTCGCCGCGCTGCGTGAGGTGGGGCTGCGCATTCCCGACGACGTGTCGGTGGCGGGCTACGACGACATCCCGTTCGCCGCCGATCTGGCGCCCGGTCTCACGACGGTGCACATCCCCACCGAGGAGCTGGGCCGCACCGCCGTACGGCTGGCGCTCAACCGGCACGAGCCGCAGCACGTGGTGCTCGGCACGCACATCGTGGTCCGGGGGTCGGTCAAGCCGCCGCCGATGCGGTAGGGGTCTATTTACCTATAATCTAGGTAGGATATGGTGGGTTTCCCTCGACCACCATGAAGGATGTCCCATGCGTTCCGCCGCCGCCCTCACCTTGCTCGCCGTCTCAGGGCTCCTCACAGCCTGCGGCGGCGGTCCCGCCGTCCAGGCGCAGGCCGGAGGGGCACCCGTCTACGGGGGCACGCTGACCTACCTGGAGCATCAACCGCCGACCTGCCTCTACCTGCCCGGCGCCGGGTTCTATCCGAACGGCGGCGTGCTGAACCAGCTCACCGACAAGCTGACCTGGCAGGATCCCAAGACGCTGAAGATCGAGCCGTGGATCGCCACCAAGTGGGAGGTGAACAAGGACGCCACCGAGTACACCTTCCACCTGCGCGACGGCGTGAAGTTCAGCGACGGCACCCCGCTCGACGCGTCGGCCGTGGCGGCCGACTTCGACGTGTACGGCAAGGGGAACACCGAGCTCAAACTGCCCCCCGCCGAGTTCGTCAACAACTACGACCGCAGCGAGGTCATCGATCCCCTGACGGTGCGCTTCCACTTCAGCAAGCCGTCACCCGGCTTCCTCCAGGGCACCTCGGTCATCGGCGCCGGGCTGGTGTCGAAAAAGACGATCTCGCTGCCGTACGAGCAGCAGTGCCAGCTCAAGAACGTCATCGGGTCCGGCCCGTTCACCGTGGCGAGCCAGGTCGTGGACAAGGAGATCGACCTGGCCGCCCGCAAGGACTACAACTGGGCGCCGGCGTCGTCGAAGCACCAGGGCCGCGCGTACCTCGACCAGATCAAGATCATCGTGACACCCGAGGACAACGTGCGGGTGGGCGCGCTCACCTCCGGCCAGGCGGACTACGTGCGCTACGTCCAGGCTTATGACGAGAAAACCGTCAAAGACGCGAATTTCAAGATTTATGCGGAGCCGACCAGAGGTGTGAACAACGGCCTCTACCTGCGGCCCGGCAACAGCATCCTCAGCGACCTCGACGTCCGCAAGGCGCTCCAGGCCGGGACGAACGCCAAGGAGGTGGTCGACACCCTGTTCACCCCGAGCTACCCGGTCGCCACCTCGGTCCTCAGCCACCTCGCCCAGGGGTACGTCGACCTGTCCAAGGAGCTCACCTACGACCCCGCCAAGGCCAACGCGCTGCTCGACAAGGCCGGCTGGGTACGCGGCGCCGACGGCATCCGCGCCAAGGACGGCAAGCAGCTCCAGCTCGGCGTCTTCGTCTCGGGCCCGCAGCCGCTGTCCAAGCAGACCCTCGAACTCGTCGCCCAGCAGTGGACCAAGATCGGCGTGAAGCTGGAGATCCGTCCCGCCGACGCCGGCACCCAGGCCGTCGACATCAAGGACGCGGAGAAGACCGCCATCGCCCACTCGATGGTCGGCCGCGCCGACGAGGACGTGATCAAGAGCCACTTCCACAGCAAGAACCGCGACGTCATCCTGTCCAAGGACGCCAAGCTCGACCGGCTCCTGGAGGAGGAGTCGGCCCTGGCGGACAAGACCGCGCGTGACGCCAAGGTCGGCGAGATCCAGCGCTACGTGGTGGACCAGGGCTACGCGATCCCGCTGTTCGAGGAGCCGCAGGTCTACGGCGCGGCCCCCTATGTGCAGGGTGTCGCCTTCGAGGCGGTGGCCAGGCCCTCGTTCTACTCGGTCTGGCTGTCGAAGCGGTGACCCGATACGTCCTGCGGCGCGTCGGGCAGGCGGTGCTGGTGCTGTGGGCCGCCTTCACGGCCGGCTACGTGCTCCTCTGGCTGCTGCCCGGCGACTCGATCCTGATCAAGTTCCAGAACCCGGAGCTCGGACTGTCACCGCAGCAGATCTCCGAGATCCGCGCGTACTACGGCGGCGGCGACCCACCGCTCGTCGGCTACCTCCACACGCTGCTCGGCTTCCTGCGCGGCGGCTTCGGCTACTCGATCGACACCGGCACGCCGGTGGTCGAGCGGCTGGCCGAGGCGCTGCCGGAGACGGCCAAGCTGGCCACGGCGGGCTTCGCGCTGGCCGTGCTGATCGCCGTGGTGATCGCCTTCGCCACCGGCTACAGCCGGACGTCCTGGGTGCGCGGGGCGCTGCTGGCGGTGCCGTCGCTGTTCATCTCGGTGCCCGCCTTCTGGCTGGGGATCCTGCTGATCCAGGTGTTCTCGTTCCGGCTCGGGCTGGTGCCGGTGATCGGCGGCAGCCCGGCGCAGCAGCTCGTCCTGCCGGTGCTGACGCTGGCCGTACCGATCTCGGCGCCGATCGCGCAGGTGCTGGCGCGCGGCATCGACCAGGTCTACACGCAGCCGTTCGTGCCCGTCGTGGCCGCCAAGGGCGCCTCGCGCCGGTGGATCCTGTGGCGGCACGTGGCACGCAACGCGGTGCTGCCCGCGCTGACCGTCGCCGGGATGACGTTCGGCGAGCTCATCGCCGGGTCGGTCGTCACCGAGACGGTCTTCGGCCGCAACGGCGTCGGGCGGCTGACCGAGCAGGCGGTCAACGCGCAGGACACGCCGGTGATGCTGGCCGTCGTGGTGCTCGCGAGCACCGTGTTCGTCCTCGTGAACCTGGCCGTGGACCTGCTGTTCCCGGTGCTCGACCCCCGGCTGAAGGCGGCGGCGTGAAGATCCTTGCCTGGTTGACGGTCGCCGTCGTCGTGCTCTGGGCCGTGGTGCCCGGCCTGTTCACCGGTTACGACCCGCTGTCCGGGGTGCCGGCCGAGAAGCTGCGCCCGCCGAGCCCCGAGCACCTGTTCGGCACCGACGCCGTGGGCCGCGACCTGTTCGCCCGCGTGGTGCACGGCTCCGTCCACTCCCTGTCGGGGGCGTTCGTCGCCGTCGCCGTGGGCCTGCTCGCGGGCACGGTGCTCGGTCTGCTGGCCGGGTCGGCCGGTGGGCTGCTCGACGACGCCGTCATGCGGGTGGCCGACGTGCTGCTGTCCGTGCCCGGCCTGCTCCTGGCGCTGACGGTGATCATCCTGCTCGGTCCCGGCACGGTCCACGTGGCGATCGCGGTGGGCATCGGGTCCGTCGCCGCGTTCGCCCGGCTGTCGCGTTCGGAGGTCGTACGGGTGCGGCGGTCCGACTACGTGGAGGCCGCGTTCGGCAGTGGCGGCCGGTTCCCGGCCGTGCTCTGGCGGCACGTCCTGCCCAACTCGCTCGGTCCGGTCATCGCGCTCGCCGCTCTGCAGTTCGGGGTGGCGATCCTGGCCATCTCGACGCTCGGCTTCCTCGGCTACGGCGCCGAGCCGCCGACGCCCGAGTGGGGACTGCTCATCTCGGAGGGCCGCAACTACCTGGCGACCTCCTGGTGGCTGACCACGCTGCCCGGCGTGGTGGTCGTGGCCGTGGTGCTGGCCGCGAGCCGGATCAGCCGGTCGATCGGAAGGGACAGGACATGAGCCTGCTGGAGGTACGCGACCTCGCGGTCTCCTACGACGCCAGGCGGGCGGTCGAGGGGATCTCCCTCACGGTCGAGCCCGGCCAGATGGTCGCGGTCGTCGGCGAGTCCGGCTCCGGCAAGACCACCACCGCCCACGCCGTCATCGGCCTGCTGCCCCCGAACGCCACCCTCGACGGCGGCCAGATCCTGCTCGGCGGCACCGACCTGGCCACCTGGTCCGACCGCCGGATGGAATCGATCAGAGGCGCCCAGATCGGCCTGATCCCGCAGGACCCGTCCAACTCCCTCAACCCGGTCAAGACCGTCGGCGCCCAGATCGGCGAGGTCCTGCGCATCCACAAACGCGGCGACCGCCGGACGATCTCCCGCCGCGTCGTGGACCTGCTCACCCGCGTCGGCCTGCCGGACCCGGAGACGCGCGCCCGCCAATATCCGCACGAGCTGTCCGGCGGGATGCGCCAGCGGGTCCTCATCGCCATCGCGATCGCCCTGGAACCTCGGCTCATCATCGCCGACGAGCCGACGAGCGCCCTGGACGTCACCGTGCAGCGGCGCATCCTGGACCTCATCGACGACCTGCGCGCCGAGTTCGGCACGGCGGTGCTCCTGGTCACCCACGACCTGGGCATCGCCGCGAACCGCTCCGACCGCCTGGTCGTCATGAAGGACGGCCGGATCGAGGAGCAGGGCCCGTCGGCCCAGGTGCTGTCGACTCCGCAGGCCGCCTACACCGGACAGTTGCTGCGCGACGCGCCCGCCCTGTCGGTGCGCGAGTTCCGGGCGGTGGCGGAGACCGTCGCGGAAGAGCCCGCGATCGTGGTCCGCGACCTGGTCAAGGAGTTCCGCGTCGGGCGACGCCCGTTCCGCGCCGTCAACGGGGTGTCCTTCGACGTACGGCCCGGCACCACGCACGCCCTCGTGGGCGAGTCCGGATCGGGCAAGACGACCACGGCCCGCATGGTCGTCCGCTTCGCCGAGCCCACCTCCGGCACCGTGACGATCGCCGGTGCGGGGACGGGGCGCGACTTCCGGCGGCACGTGCAGCTCGTCTACCAGAATCCCTACGGCTCGCTTGACCCCCGGCAGTCCGTCGCCGCGATCGTGGAGGAGCCGCTGCGTAATTTCCGGCTCGGGGACCGCGCCGCCCGCCGTACCAGGGTGCGTGATCTGATGGAACGTGTGGCGCTCCCCGAGAGCCTGCTCGAACGCCGGCCACGAGAGCTGTCCGGCGGCCAGCGGCAGCGCGTGGCCATCGCCCGCGCGCTGGCCGTCGACCCGGCGGTGGTGGTGCTCGACGAGGCGGTCTCCGCGCTCGACGTGACCGTCCAGGCGCAGATCCTGGACCTGCTCGAAGAGCTCCAGCGCGACCTCGGCCTGACCTATCTGTTCATCTCGCACGACCTCGCGGTGGTGCGCCAGATCTCGCACACCGTTTCCGTCATGAACAAGGGACGCATAGTGGAATTCGGAACCACCCAACGGGTCTTCACCGACCCGCGGCACGACTACACCCGCGAACTCCTGGACGCGATCCCGGAGCCGGTGCGATGAGGCTGGGATTCTTCAGCCGGCTGCTCGACGAGGTGCCCGCGGGCGAGCGCTACCGGCTGGCCGCCGAGCAGATCGGGCACGCGGAGTCCTTCGGGTTCGACACGGCGTGGGTGGCGCAGCACCACTTCGACGGCGCCGAGGGCGGGCTGCCCGCGCCGCTGGTCTTCCTGGCCCACGTCGCGGCGCGCACCAGCCGGATCAGGCTCGGCACCGGCATCATCACGCTGCCGCTCGAACACCCGGTGCGGGTGGCCGAGGACACCGCCGTCCTCGACCTGCTGAGCGGCGGCCGGCTCGAAGTGGGCGTCGGCAGCGGCGGCACGCCGTCGTCGTTCGCCGCGTTCGGGAAGGAGAGCGCGCGGCGCGCGGCCATCTACGCCGAGCATCTCGCGGTGCTCGTCGACGCCTGGTCGGGGCGTGATCTCGGCGGCGGCAACCGGCTCTACCCGGCGGCGCCGCGACTGCTCGACGCCGTCTGGGAGGCCACG
The DNA here is from genome assembly GCF_040638335.1 of Nonomuraea sp. NPDC026600. Classification (NCBI taxonomy): domain Bacteria; kingdom Bacillati; phylum Actinomycetota; class Actinomycetes; order Streptosporangiales; family Streptosporangiaceae; genus Nonomuraea; species Nonomuraea sp. NPDC026600. The sequence goes on along the minus strand of NZ_JBEZYD010000027.1, from coordinate 132,873 downwards.
TTCTCGGTGAGCGGCGGCGCCAGGGCGGGCCGGGCGGGCAACGGGCTGATGCTGTCGCGCACCCAGCCACGCCCCGAGGAGCATCCCGAGGCGACGCTGGCGGAGATCCAGCGGCCCATCGTGGACGCCTACTACGCGAACCTGCCCTCGGACGCCACGCCCCGAATCGTGGCGTCGCGGACCGCGTTCGTGGCCGACAGCCGGGCCGAGGCGCTGCGTTACGCCGAACGCGGGCTGAGCCGCGCCCGGCTCCCCTTCGAGACCTCCCGCGACCACATCACCGCCTTCGACGTGCACGTGGGCACCCCGCAGGACGTCATCGACAGCCTCAAGGCCGATCCCACGCTCGACCGGGTCACCGACCTGGTCCTTCAGGTGCACTCGGTCGACCCGCCGCACCCGCTGATCCTCCGCTCCATCGAGCTGCTGGCCACCGAGGTCGCCCCCGCGCTCGGCTGGGCACCGGCTCCCTCCACCGAAATGAGCACCACATGATCGACGTGATCGACCACCTGGCCGGGATCGAGCCGGACTCGCCGCTCGATCACCTGCGTGAGCAGCGGCCGGACGCCCGCGAGCACGCCCAGCGCGGCTTCGACGCGCTGCTCACCCCTGACGTGCCCGGCGAGGTCACGCTGGTCGAGCGGGACGCGGTGGCGGCCTTCGTGACCGGCCTGCACCAGGATCCGCGGACCGCCCGCTTCTACGCCGACCGGCTCGCCGAGCTGGCGCCCGAGCTGCTCGGCGCGGTCCGGCTGGAGATCGAGGCCGCGAGCACGACCGGCCCCTACGGCGACTACCCCGCCGACGGGCCGCTCGCCGCCGAGAGCGACGAGGGCCTGCGCTACCGGACGCGGGATCCCGAGGCGCTCGGGACCCGGCTGGCCGCCGCGTTCGAGCACGCGCACCTGCTCGTCTTCCGCCCGCGCGAGGCCGGCCCCAAGGACCTGCGGGCACTCGCGGACGCGGGCTGGGGCGACCCGGGCATCGTGACGCTCTCACAGCTCGTCGCCTTCCTCAGCTTCCAGATACGGGTGGTCGCGGGCCTGCGGCTGCTCGGCGCCACCCAGAAGGGAACCTCCTCATGACCGGCTTCACCACGGACCAACTGGGCTGGACACCGTGGCTGACCCCGCTGACCGAACCCGAGCTGACCGACGCGCACCGGGAGGCCCTGGTCGACGCGTCCCGCGCCGCCTCCCCGTACTTCCGGCTGCTCGCCCACGACCCGGAGATCCTGCACGCGCGGACCAAGACCGACAACGACATCTTCTACAACGCCAAGAGCGGCCTGCCGCGCCCGGAGCGCGAGCTGGCCGCGACCGCCACCTCGCGCCGCAACGGGTGCGTCTTCTGCGCCTCCGTGCACGCGCGGTTCGCGGCGCACTACTCCAAGCGGCCCGACGACGTGCGACGGCTGCTCGACGAGGGTGTGGCGGCACCGCAGGACGGGCGGTGGCGGGCGATCATCGACGCCTCGGTGGCGCTGGCGGCCACGCCGGTCGAGTTCGGCGCCGAGCACATCGAGGCGCTGCGCGCCGCCGGGCTGGACGATCTGGCGATCAGCGACACGATTCACGCGGCGGCCTTCTTCAACTGGGCGAACCGGCTCATGCTGTCGCTAGGAGAGCCCACCGACGACCGGAAGGCATAGTAGTGACCGATCCGAGAGCCCACCGCCGGCCGGAGGCAGTCCAGTGACCGATCCCCGCCTCGACCATCTCGTCTACGCCGTACCCGACCTTCTGGGCGGCGTCGCCGACTTCGCCGAGCGCACCGGGGTCGCCCCGGCGGTCGGGGGCCGCCACCCCGGCGGCACCGCCAACTACCTGGTCGGCTTCGGCGAGACCTCCTACCTGGAGATCGTCGGCCCCGATCCGGAGGCGGACCCCGGACCCCGGCGCTCCTTCTTCGACCTGGAGACCATCACCGAACCGCGGCTCATCACCTGGGCCGTGCGCTCCGCGGACCTCGACAAGTCCGTACGGCAGGCCCGCGAGCAGGGCTACGACCCCGGCGACATCGAGCCGCTGTCCCGGCGCACCCCCGACGGCACCCTGCTGGAGTGGCGGCTCACCAGGCGAGACGATCCCGAGCCGGTCCAGCCGGTGCCGTTCCTCATCGACTGGGGCGGCACCGCCCGTCCCGCGGGGCTGCCCCGGCTGGGGCTGTCCGCCTTCAGCGCGGTCCACCCGGAGCCCGCCGCGCTCCGCCGCGACCTGGCCGCGCTGGGCGTCGAGCTGGACGTCGCCGAGGGCCCGGAGATCGCGTTGCGGGCGGTGTTCGACACCCCGCTCGGCCCCGTGACCCTGGCCTAGCCGCGCATTCCGTTGGCCTGATCGCGGGCTAGCCGCAAGAATGGCGCGATGGCTGACACTACGGAGACCGACTGGGTCTCCAGGTTCGCGGATGAGGTGATCTCCGAGGCGGAGCGTCGCGCCCCGGGCAAACCGATCGTCTGCGCCTCGGGATTGAGCCCGTCCGGGCCGATCCATCTGGGCAATCTGCGGGAGGTCATGACTCCTCATCTCGTCGCCGACGAGATCCGCCGGCGCGGCCACGACTGCGTCCACCTGCTGTCGTGGGACGACTACGACCGCTTCCGCAGGGTGCCCGCGGGCATCGACCCGTCGTGGGCCGAGCACATCGGCAAGCCCCTGACCTCGGTGCCCGCCCCTCCGGGCAGCCCGTACGCGAGCTGGGCCGAGCACTTCAAGGCGCCGATGACCGGGGCGCTGGCCGAGCTCGGCGTCGTCTGCACCGGCATCAGCCAGACCGAGCAGTACACCGCCGGCACCTACCGCGAGCAGATCCTGCTCGCCATGCGCGAACGGGAGCGGATCAACGCGGTCCTGGCCCGCTACCGCACCAAGGAGACGGCCGGCAAGCCCGCAGCCGACAAGGAGGTGGCCGACTACTACCCCTACAAGCCCTACTGCGAGCTGTGCGAGCGGGATCTCACCACGGTCACCGCCTATGACGACGACAGCACCGAGCTGGCCTACACCTGCGAGTGCGGGTTCGGCGAGACCGTGCGCCTGGCCGAGCACGACCGCGGCAAGCTGGTGTGGAAGGTCGACTGGCCGATGCGCTGGGCGCACGAGGGCGTGGTGTTCGAGCCCTCGGGCGTCGACCATCACTCCGCCGGCTCGGCCTGGATCGTCGGCGGGCAGATCGTGGGCGAGGTGTTCGGCGGCGAACGGCCGATCGGCCCGATGTACGCCTTCGTCGGCATCACCGGCATGGCCAAGATGAGCAGCTCCAAGGGCGACGTGCCGACCCCGGCCGACGCCCTGGAGATCATGGAGGCGCCGGTGCTGCGCTGGCTGTACGCGCGACGCAAGCCGGCCCAGTCCTTCAAGATCGCCTTCGACCAGGAGATCCAGCGGCTCTACGACGAATGGGACAGCCTCGGCCGCAAGGTCGCCACCGAGACCGCCCAGCCCGCCGAACTGGCCGCCTACGAGCGGGCCGTGCGCACGTCCGAGGGGCCGCTGGCCGCCACGCCGCGGCCGGTCCCCTACCGGACCCTCGCCTCCATCGCCGACATCACCACAGGCGACGACGACCAGACGCTGCGCATCCTGCGCGACCTCGACGGCGAGCTCACCTCGCTCGACGAGGCCCGGCCCCGGCTCGACCGCGCGCAGCGCTGGATCGACACCCAGGTCCCCGCCGACCAGCGCACCCGCGTACGCGAGTCGCCCGACACCGAACTGCTCACCTCCCTCGACGAGTCCGAACGCGACTCACTCCGCCTGCTGGTCGACGGACTCGACGAAAACTGGTCACTCGACGGCCTGACCACACTGGTGTACGGCGTACCGAAGGTCCAGGCCGGGCTGACGGCTGACGCCAAGGCGACACCCGAGCTGAAGGCGGCCCAACGAGCCTTCTTCGCCCTCCTCTACCGCCTCCTGGTAGGCCAGGACACCGGTCCACGCCTCCCCACCCTGCTCCTGGCAGTGGGCGCCGACCGGGTCAGGAAACTTGTGGGCGTGTAAGCACCCTGCGAGTGGGGACGGCCGGGGTCAAGAGTGCGCACGTCGCGGCGCCCAGCCCCGTAAACCTCAGGAGCGTGCCCCTGGACAGAGGCCAGCCCCGCCCAGAAGGGTGGGGCTGGCCCATGCCGGCCGTATGGAGCGCCTCACCGGACGGCTCCCTTTGCTGTGCTGAATGTCCGGACATATACATACATCCGAGAGCATTGCAAGGGGCTGTCAAGCGGCTTGCATGCGGGAAAGCGCACCTTCAGGGCATGAACAAGCCCTTCGCCGTGAGCGTCACTGTCGTCGTTCCTGCGATGAACGAGGCCGGCAATCTCCCCCACGTCTTCGCGACGCTGCCTACCTGGATCGACGAAGTAGTCCTCGTCGACGGCAACTCGATTGACAACACTGTCGCCGTGGCCCGGCAACTCCGCCCCGACCTGCGCGTCGTCGCGCAGACGGGACGCGGGAAGGGTAACGCCCTCATCGAGGGTTTCACGGCGGCACGCGGCGACATCATCGTCATGATCGACGCCGATGGGTCGACCGACGGCGGAGAGATCTTCTCCTTCGTCAGCGCGCTGGTGCAAGGCGCCGACTTCGCCAAGGGCTCCAGGTACGCCCCCGGCGGCGGCTCCGACGACATCAGCCTGCTCCGGTCGCTCGGCAACAAGGTCCTGACGGGTCTGACGAACCTGCTGTACGGCACCCGCTACACCGACCTGTGCTACGGCTACAACGCGTTCTGGGCCCACCATCTCGACGCGCTGGCACTGGACTGCGACGGCTTCGAGATCGAGACGCTGATGAACGTACGAGCCGCCCAGGCCGGACTCCGCATCCAGGAGGTGCCCAGCCACGAGCACTCCCGCATCCACGGTGAGAGCAACCTGCACGCCGTACGCGACGGCTGGCGCGTACTGAAGACGATCTTCCGCGAGCGCACCCGCGGGGCGATGTCCGCGCAGGCCCAGGTGGCGCTCGCCGAGTGAACGGTGACATTCTCGGATCATGCGTTACATAGTCATCGGAGCAGGGGCTGTCGGCGGCACCATCGGAGCACGGTTGCACCAGGGCGGGCACGAAGTCGTGCTGGTCGCGCGCGGCGCCCACTACGAGGCGCTGAAGAACGGCGGCCTGCGCTTCATCACCCCCGACTCCACCGAGACCCTGGACGTGCCCGTGGCCGACGGCCCCGTCCCGACGCGTGACGACGACGTGCTGATCGTGGCCACCAAGTCGCAGGACACGATCAGCGCGCTCGACCCGTGGCCCCGGCAACTGCCGGTGGTGTGCGCCCAGAACGGCGTCGACAACGAGCGGACCGTCCTGCGGAGGTTCGAGCGCGTTTACGGCATGTGCGTGTGGTTGCCCGCGACACACGTCGAGCCCGGAACGGTGGCCGCCCACGGCCACCCGTACTCCGGCATGCTGCATGTCGGACGTTATCCACAGGGTGTGGATAACGTCTCCCAGCAGCTCGTCACCGATCTCAACAAGAGCAGGCTGGCCGGGCTCGACGCGCCCGACGTCATGCGCTGGAAGTACGGCAAGCTGCTCGGCAACCTGGGCAACGCGGTCGACGCGCTCTGCGGGCGCGGCCCCGGCCACGAGCCGCTGAGCGAGCAGGTCAGAGCCGAGGGCACAGCCGCCCTGGAGGCGGCGGGCATCCCCTACACCACGCCGAGCGAGCAGGCGGAGGTCCGCGGCAACAAGGTGGACCCCCGGCCGATCGACGGCTTCGAACGCGGCGGCGGATCCTCCTGGCAGAGCCTGGCCAGATCCACCGGCTCGATCGAGGCCGACTACCTCAACGGCGAGATCGTGCTGGTCGGCCGCGAGCACGGGATCTCGACCCCGGCCAACGAGGTGCTCCAGCGCGAGGCCAACCGCTTCGCCCGCGAGAAACTGCCGCCCCGGTCGATGTCGGTCACCGAACTGACCGCGCTCATCGACGAGCGTTCCGCAGCCGGATCCCACTGAACTTCATCGTGCTGGCCGTCACCTCGTTCCAGAACGGCCAGAGGTTGTCCAGCACGCGCAACTGGATCCCGGCCTCCTCATGCAGGTCCAGGAGATCCGGCACCGGCTCCGCGGGGCCGAGCGGCTGCACCGCCACCTCCGCCACGACCGCGTGGCCGTCGTCGCCGATGACGCGGAAGGGGCCGGCGGGCAACCGGTAGGCGTACAGGCTGACGTCCATGAGCGCCTTGAGCCAGCCGTACTCGATGGCGTGCACCCGATCGCCGCAGCCCGCGCCGATGATCCGGTCGGCGTCGGCCGCGGTGGTGTCGGCCCCTTTCCAGGCCATCGCCCGCGGGCAGGCCCGCGGGAACCAGTAGTCGGGACAGCGGTCGTAACCGACCGCCCATACGTACGGCTCACGCATCGCGGAGGTCGGCGCCACGTGTGGCACGAACAGCTCGATCGTCGGGTCCTCGGAGAAGTGCAGCACCTGGCCGGGCTCGGGTCTCATGAACGCCATGATGGCCGCAAACCCCTATGAGAACGGGGATGGCGCGGCATACTCCGTCCGCGTGTGGGCAGTGGGGACTCGCTCTGACAACAGGGAGTGAGCTGAAATGATCTTGCTGGGTCTGGTCCTGGTCCTGCTCGCCGGTGGCGCCATCGCCCTGGTCGCCTCCGAAGAGACCGCCAGGTACATCCTGTTCGGCTATACGTTCGAATTCGATTCCCTCGGCATGTTCATCGCCGGCGCCGTGACCGCGGCGGTTCTGCTGCTGGGCATCGCGATGATCAGCTCCGGCTCCCGCCGGACGGCCACCCGCCGCCGTCAGGCGCGCGTGGCGCGGGCCGAGACCTCCAGCCGGGTGGCCCGGCTGGAGGAAGAGAAGCGCGAGCTGCAGCGGAAGCTGGAGCGCGAGCACAAGACTCAGCCCGTGCCCCGGCCCGAGCCCGAGTCGGCCGACCGCCTCGTGGCCGGCGGCGCCGAGGACAGCGGGCGGCGGTAGCGCCTCTGAGCGCGGCCGGCACGAGGGTGCCAGGGACCCTCGTGCCGGCCGACGCCAGAAATCCCGATAAAAGGGGGTGTACTCTGCGAGGCGATCTCATCATGCCTCCGGAGGTCGCATGCCCCCCAAGCGTGGCCGTCCCATCGCCATCAAGCTCCTCATCCTGCTGATCGTCCCGCTCACGTCGCTGGTCGGCCTGTGGGCGTTCGCGGCCACCCTGACCGGCGGCGACGGCCTGCGCCTGCTGGAGATCAACGAACTGGTGACGAACCTGGCCGACCCGTCCGAGCAGATCAACGTCGAGCTCCAGAGCGAGCGGCTGGCCTCCGTCGAGTTCCTGGTGACCAAACGCGGCGCCGACCAGCTCGCCATGCAACGCACCCGGACCAACGAGGCCGTCGCGGACTTCCGCAGGCGGGCCGGCGAGCAGAACGTCTCGTCCGGGATGGCCAACCAGCTCAGAGCCCTGTACGACCGGCTCGACCAGCTACCCGAGATCCGGCGCCAGGTCGACGGCTCGAACCCCGCCCCGCTCGACGTGATCGACGGCTACAGTCAGATCGCCGACGCCTCCTTCCGCATGTACGACGCCATGATCCTCATGCCCGACATGACGCTCTACCGGCAGGCGCGAGCGGTCACCATGCTCGGCGAGGCCAAGGACCTGCTGTCCAGAGAGCGGGCGCTCATCATCGTGCTCCTGGGCAGGGGCAAGGTGACCACCCTTGAGCGCCGGGAGTTCACCGGCATGGTCGCCACCAGGCGGCTCCTCTACACCCAGGCGCTGTCCCACCTCGACCCCGGGCTGCGCGGGCCGTACGAGCAGCTGATCTCCTCGCCCGCCTACCGCGAGTTCCTCGAGGCGGAGGACGCCATCACGGGCCAGGCCACCAAGAACGGCCTGCCCGCCGCGGCGGCCACCTGGCCCATCGACGCGAGCAACGTGTGGACGGTCGTCGAGCGCGACCAGCTGCAGGCCGTACGGGGGATCACCCAGCGCGTCACACCCACGGCCGTCAACGTGCTGATCAAGATCGGCGTGGCGGGCGGCCTCGGCCTGATCGCCGTCCTCGCCTCCGTCCTGCTCTCACTCCGCTTCCGCGGCCGCCTGGTCCGCGAGCTCGCCGGGCTCCGCGACGCCGCCACCGACCTGGCGGAGGTACGGCTGGTGGCGCTGGTCAAGCGGCTGCGCACGGACGTCGGCCCGCCGACGCCCGACGAGCTGCCCACGCTGGAGGTGAAGGCGGAGACCAGCGAGGTGCGCGACATCGTGCAGGCGTTCAACAACGTGCAGTCCACGGCCGTGGCGACCGCGCTGAGCCAGGCCAGGCTGCGGCACGGCGTCAGCCAGGTCTTCGTCAACCTGGCCAGGCGCAACCAGACCCTGCTGCACCGTCAGCTCCTGCAGCTCGACAGCATGGAACGCGGCGCCGAGGAGCCCGAGACGCTCGAAGACCTGTTCAAGCTCGACCACCTCACGACCCGCATGCGCCGGCACGCCGAGAGCCTCATCATCCTGTCCGACCAGGCGCCGGGGCGGGGCTGGCGCAACCCCGTGCCGATCCACGACGTCCTGCGCGCGGCGGTGGCCGAGGTCGAGGAGTACCCGCGGGTCGAGGTGTTGCAGCCGCCGCCCGTCTCACTGGTCGGCGCGGCGGTCACCGACGTCGCCCACCTGATGGCCGAGCTGATCGAGAACGCCACCCTCTTCTCGCCGCCCCAGACCCGGGTGGACCTGCGGACGACGATCACCCCGCACGGGGTGAACGTCGAGATCGAGGACCGCGGTCTCGGCCTGACCAGGGAGGAGCTCGACGAGCTCAACACGCGGCTGGCCGAGATGCCGGAGTTCGACCTGGCGCAGAGCGATCGGCTGGGGCTGTTCGTGGTGGCCAGGCTGGCGGCCAGGAACAGGATCAAGGTCGCGCTCGGCGCCTCGCCGTACGGGGGGCTGACCGCGATCGTCAGCCTCCCCGCCGACCTGCTGGCCGACCTGCCCGTCCCCGCCTGACCAACCCCACACGCTCGCGGTGGAGGTGGCTCAGAGCTCCAGGAACGGGTCGCCGAAGTGCGCGGTGGCGAGCACCGCGCGCTCGGCCCGCAGCCCGCCGAGCACCTCGGCACGCGTGGCGGCCGCCTTCACCGGGTCGTCGTCGTAGAGGTAACGGACGCCCGGATCGGCGAGCTGCGCCGGATGCAACACCAGGTCGCCGGTCATCGCCAGCTCGCCCAGCCGGACGATCTGGTGGCCAGGGGTGTGCCCCGCCGCCAGATGGACGTGTACGCCCGGCGCGACCTCGGCATCGCCGTCGACGACCTGCAGTTGCCCCTTGATCGGGGTGAGGATCTGGTCGAGCATCGCGCCCTGGGCCGCGTCGACCTCGGCCTGCTGCAGAACGTACCTGGCGTTCTCGAACAGCGGCCGGCCGTCGGCGACCGCGCCACTGGCGTGGTCACTGTGCAGGTGGGTGAGGATCACGGTGCCGATCTCGGCCGGATCCACTCCGGCGGCGGCCAGCTCACCGGGCAGTGTCCCCGGCACCGGCGCCCAGCTCGACGCCGGTGAGTCCGCCCCACCGATGCCGGTGTCGACGAGCGTGACCCGGCCCGCCGGGTCACGCAGCAGATAACAGTGAAAGTGCAGGATCCACGGCCCGTCCGCGAGCCCTCCCCCCGGGAACATCTCGGTGAGCGGGCGGCGAATCGTCGGTCCCATGGGACCCACGGCGTCGCAGAGAGGCGTCACCTCGACGCCGGAGATCGTACGCGGCTGATGCGGCATTCGCCCAGACTAGGCGGCCACGCGCTGGCGCGGAATGTACTCGTTCTCGAGGTCCGCGGCGTAGACGGCGCGGCAGCAGTGCGCGCACCGGTACATGATCGGGCCCTCGTCGAGCTCGTTGTCACACCGCGGGCAAAGGGTGCTGGTCTTCATGGTGATCCCCCCAAGGAGTTCGTGTCTCTATGAAAGCCTCATCGGATTGCAGCGGCCCTGCATCTCGCTTGACAGGATGCCGGTGCATTGATGGGCGATCTGTGTCGTCGTGCACACCAGCTGCGGTAATTCGCAGCACTCCGTGCCGAGGAGAACATTGTTACGCCGCGCTCCACACGGCGAGGCGGAAGAGGCGAGAACCCCCCGGGAATAGCCCATGCGGGCTAGGTGTTGTATGGGCCGGAACGTGTGATACGTTGCCAGCGGCGTTGAGCTTCTTCTTGCTCCGCCGTTTCCCCCACGCCCCGCCCGATGTTCTCGGGCCAGGCTCATTCTTCACTCGCCGGCTTTTTCGGCGTTGCCCTCGAGGAGGGTTCATCATGTCTGTTCAAACCATTCCCCAACCGCGCGCCGCCGCTCCCACTCGGCAGGTCACCGGCCTGCTCGACATCCGGGAGAAAGGCGCCTTCATCCGCGCGGGGCACCTGCCCGGCCCGGATGACACCCGCTTGCCGCCCGACCGGGTCAAGCAGCTCGGCCTGCGCCCCGGCGACCACGTCGTCGCCACCGTCGCGGGTGGCAAGCTCATCGAGATCGAGTCCGTCAACGGCATCGCCGAGTGGCGGCACCGTCCGCACTTCGCCGACCTGACGCCGATCCATCCCACCGAACGCCTGCGCATCGAGACGGAGTCGCTCAGCACTCGCGTCATCGACCTGTTCGCGCCCATCGGCAAGGGTCAGCGCGGGCTCATCGTGGCCCCGCCCAAGGCCGGCAAGACCATGGTCATGCAGGCGCTCGCGGCGGCCATCGCGCGCAACCACCCGGAGACGCACCTCATGGTCGTGCTCGTCGGGGAGCGCCCCGAAGAGGTCACGGAGATGCGCGCCTCCATCCAGGGCGAGGTCTTCTACTCGACCTTCGACCATCCCGACCGCGACCACACCGCGATCGCCGAGCTGGCCATCGAGCGCGCCAAGCGCCTCGTGGAGAACGGCCAGGACGTCGTGCTGCTGCTCGACTCGCTGACCCGGCTCGGCCGCGCGTACAACAACCTGGCCCCCAGCGGTGGCCGCGTGCTCACCGGTGGCATCGACGCCACGGCTCTCTACCCGCCGAAGCGCTTCTTCGGCTCCGCGCGCAACGTGGAGGGCGGCGGCTCCCTGACGATCCTGGCCACCGTGCTGGTGGACACCGGGTCGCGCATGGACAACAGCCTGTACGAGGAGTTCAAGGGCACCGGGAACATGGAGCTGCACCTGGCCCGTGACCTGGCCGAACGCCGCCTCTTCCCGGCCGTGGACCTGGGCATATCCGGGACCCGCCGCGAGGAGATCCTGCTGCCGGCCGGTGAGCGGCAGGTGGTCTGGAAGCTCCGCCGGATGCTCACCGCACTGGACCGGCAGCAGGGACTGGAACTGCTGGTCGGCAAGCTCCGCGAGACACCGTCCAACGCGGCCTTCCTGCTCCAGGCCAGCGCCTGACCCCGCACCCTGAGCCCTGTGCCGGAACTCCCTCTTGTACGACATGCACGTTCGGGCGTGACTCCACCGCCCACCTCTCCTTTGCCGGCCCGTCCTACCGGTGGCGCGTCAAGTACCCGGCGGCCGTGAGAATGGGCGCATGCTGGCTGACATCGTCGAATACCTGGCCTGCCCGGTCTGTACCCATGAAGTGTGGTTGGCGGGTGACACGCTGCGCTGCGCCGAGGGCCACGCGTTCGACGTGGCCAAGCAGGGCTACGTGAGCCTGCTGGTCGGGTCGCGGACGCCGGGGACGGCTGACAGCGCGGCGATGGTGGCGGCACGGGCCGAGTTCCTGGGGGCCGGACACTACGCTCCGCTCGCCGACGCTCTCGCCGAGAGTGTGCGATTGCGGATACAGAGCGCCAATGGCCGGGAAGGCGACGCTTTCCGTAGGGATAGGTTCTCAGCACTGCCGGACGCGGCGGCCGAGAAGGCGTACCGTAGTGCCGCAGTGGCTCGCGAGGCGGGGGCGGCGCGGCAGGATGCCGGTCAAGCGGAGGAGCCGGTGATCGTTGATGCCGGAGCCGGGACCGGTTACTACCTGGCAACGGTGCTGAGAGCGGTGGACCGTGGCATCGGGATGGCATTCGACGTGTCCAAACACGCTGTGCGGCGGGCGGCTCGGGCCCACCCGAGGGTGGGGGCCTTCGTGGCCGATGTGTGGCGGCCGTTGCCCATCAGGGATGGGGTGGCCGACATAGTGATCGATGTGTTCGCGCCCCGGAACGGCCCCGAGTTCCGCCGCATTCTGCGGCCCGGTGGCGCGGTGGTCGTCGTGACGCCCGCCCAGGCGCATCTGAGCCCGCTCGTTCAGGAGCTGGGGCTGCTCTCCGTCGACGAGGAGAAGGAACACCGGCTGGCCAGGAGCCTTGCGGGGTTCGAGGAGGCCGACCGGCGCACGGTCGAGTTCGACCTGGAGCTGGATCCCGGCGAGGTCGCCGGGGTGGTGGGGATGGGGCCGAGCGCGTGGCACACTGAGGCGACCGAGCTGACTAAGCGGATTTCGAGCTATGTGTCTCGGCATACCGCGAAAAAGCGGGAAAAAGTGGTGGCTAGGGCTGCGTTCCACGTGTCTATCTTCGAGGCGTCACCACGATCAAGGGCTGTTCCTTGACGGGCATCTGGGACTCGTGTTATTGATGGGGCATTTAGTCCGAAATTCCCCCACATTCTCGGAGTATTTCTGCGGGACAGGCGCAATACTGGACGGCAACCCACGCCCAGAGGCGGGGTGAGAGAGGGAGGGGGGCGCGCCGGATGAAGGCCGAGGAACGCTGGCAGGCCAGGTTCCGGGCGTCACGCATGACGTTGCCGTCCTGGGCGCGGCTGGCCCCGAGCCGTTCCATCTATCGCTCCAACGCCACCGGCACCTGGGAGGTCTACGCCTGGGACCGCGCCAGTGGCGCCAACCGCCAGGTGACCGACCGGCCGAAGGGCACCGCCCACGCCGCGATCGATCCCACCGGCCAATGGATCTACTGGTTCGCCGACACCGAGGGCGACGAGTTCGGCCTGTGGTGGCGCCAGCCGTTCAACGGCGGCCCCGACGAGCCGGTCGCCCACGACCTCGGCCCCGGCCAGCCGGGCGGGATCGCCCTGTCCACGGCGGGCGTCGCGGCGATCAGCCTGGCCAGTGAGGGTTCGTTCAGGATCCATCTGGTACGCCCCGGCGAGCCGTCCCGCCTGCTCTACGAGCACGCCGAGGCGGCCTGGGTAGCCGACATGTCCCTCGACGGCGCACTTATCGCGATAAATCATGCGGAGTACGGCGACTTCCGTCACCCGGCGCTCCGCGTCGTCCGCCCCAACGGCGAGGCGGTCGCCGAGCTCTACGACGGCCCCGACAAGGGCGTGATCGGCCTCAGGTTCGCCCCGGTGCCGGGCGACCGCCGCATGCTCGCCCTGCACGAGCGCCGCCAGCGCCAGGAGCCCCTGGTCTGGGACCCGGTGACCGGCGAGCAGCGCGAGATCTGGATGAAGGACTCCGGCGAGCTGACCGCCGACTGGTACGACGACGGCCGCGGCCTGCTGATCACCCGCGACAATCGCGCCCGCAGCTACCTGCACCGCTACGACCTCGCGGGCGGCGGCCTGACCCTGCTCGAGACGCCGCACGGCGTGATCGACGAGGCGGGCCCGCGCCCCGGCGGCAACGTCGAATACTCGTGGTCCAGCGCCTCCCGCCCGCCGGTGATCCGCTCCAGCAACGGCCAGGTCGTGCTCAACCCCAGCGGCCCCTCGGCGCCGCCGAGCGTCCCGGTCGAGGACCTCGACGTGCCCGGCCCCGGCGGCAGGATCCACGCGCTGGTCTCCCGGCCCGAGATCGGCGCCGCGCCCTACCCCACCGTGTTCCTGCTGCACGGCGGCCCGACGATGCACGACCGCGACGCCTTCTCCCCCGAGGTCGCGGCCTGGGTGGACGCCGGCTTCGCGGTGGTGCGGGTGAACTACCGAGGTTCGACCGGCTACGGCTCGGCCTGGCGCGACGCGCTCCACAGCGACGTCGGCCACATCGAGCTGGCCGACGTCGCCGCCGTACGCGAGCACGTCGTCGAGCGCGGCATCGCCGACCCCACCAGGATGCTGCTGGCGGGCACCGCCTGGGGCGGCTACCTCACGCTGCTCGGCCTCGGCACCCAGCCCGAGCTGTGGACGGCCGGCATCGCGGCGGTGCCGATCGCCTGCCACCAGACCTCCTACGAGGACGAGGCCGAGAGCCTGCGCGCCTACCACCGCGCGCTGCTGGGCGGCTCGCCCGACGAGCAGCCCGAGCGCTACGCCGCCAGCTCCCCCATCACCTACGTGGACCGGGTGGAGAGCCCGGTGCTGATCCTGGCCGGCGAGAACGACAACCGGTGCCCGCTGCGGCAGATAGAGAAGTACGTGGCGAAACTGGCCGAGCATGGCCGGGAGCACGAGGTGTACGCCTACGACGCGATCCGCGGCTCCCTGGTCATGTCCGAACGGATCGCGCAAATAGCACTACAGCTTGAATTCGCCCGCAAGCACGTAAACCCACTCTGATAATCGACCATTCGCAAAGTCGCGCCGTCAACCGGCGTGGAATGTCGTGAAACAGAGTCAGCGGGCCCGAAGGACGACGATCGCCAGGTCGTCCGCGCTCGGCTCCGTGGCGAAATCGGCCGCCCCCCTGCGGATCCGCTCCGCCACCGCGCGGGCCGACAGCCCGGCGCACTCGGCGAGCAGCTTGGCCAGACCCCCGTCGTCGTCGAGCAGCCGCCCGCCCGAACGCCGCTCCGTCACCCCGTCGGTGACCGCCAGCAGCACGTCACCGTGGTCGAGATGCAGCGTGTCGGCCTCGAACATCACCTCATGGAAGACGCCGAGCAGCGACTGCGGGGTCGTCACCGTCTCGACCACACCGCTCGGCTTGAGGCGCAGCGCCTCCGGATGACCGGCCGACACGAGGCGTACCTCCAAGCCGGTCGCCACCGGCGTGATGTCGCCGTGCAGCAGGGTGAGGAACCTGGCCCGTTCCCCCTCCTCCAGGATCGCCTGGTTGAGCCGGCCGAGGACGGCCGCCACTCCGTAGCCCTCGCGGGCGAGCAGGCGCAGGGTGTGGCGGGCGAGGCCCGTCACGGCGGCGGCCTCCGGGCCGGTGCCGCACACGTCGCCGATCGCGAACCGCCACGAGTCGTCGCCGGCCTTGAACAGGTCGTAGAAGTCGCCGCCGACCTCGTTGGCCTCGCCGGCGGGCTCGTAGACGACGCCGTAGTCGAGGCCGGGCACCTCGGGCTCGTTCGGCGGGAGCAGGCTGCGCTGGAGCGCCCGGTTGGCCGCGGCCTGCTGCGCGTAGACGCGGGCGTTGTCGGTGGCCAGCGCCGCCCGCCGGCCGATGTCCTCGGCGAACTGGATGACCTCGTCGGTGAAGCGGTCGGGCCGGCCCAGGCACATCATGCCCAGACCCCGGCCGCGCGCGGTCAGGGGGACCGCGAGCACCTGCGAGTCGGCCAGGTGCAGGGTGGAGGTGACCCGGGCGTCGGCGATCATCGCGTCCATGTCGCCCAGTTGCTCGCGCAGCCCGTCGATCCTGGCCTCGTCGGCGTGCCAGAGGTAGACCAGCCGCAGCGGACCGACAGCGGTGTCAGAGGTGTAGACGGCGCACCAGCTCGCCAGCCGCGGCACCACGATCTGGGCGATGATGGCGGGCACCATGTCGGGGTCGAGAGTGCCCGCGAGCAGGTCACTCGCGTCGGCCAGGAACCCCAGCCAATGCGGCCCCCTGGCGCTCTCCTCCAGCCACTCGGATGCCACTTCGTCCGCGGAGCCGGGTAGCGTGAGTCTTGCCCAATGGACACGGGACTCGCCCGCGAAGGTGATCCCCCACTCCTCCACCCCCACGGACGGAGCCTTCGGGTCGCCCGTCGAGCTGCTCCGCTGTCTCAGCTCGACCTGCACGGCGTCGCCGAAATGCTTCCAGATGACTTCGAACGGCTCGTCTATCGCCTGTTCGGCCAGGTCGGCGGCGACCTGCTCGGCCACATGCAGCACACTGCCGACTGCCCACGCGGTCAGGACCTCACGGGTGAACCTCATCGCAGCCGTCACAGCGGTGTCGCCGGGCGCGAACGTGGCGGCCAACACCGCATGGGGAGTACCAGTCATCGCAACGTGCCTACCACACTTCATGCTGGGTTGGGGTAAATCCAAGGGACGGGACTAGGAGCTACTCATCGTGACAGACTTGTACCTACTCGCGGTGGCACCCCGGGAGTGAAGGAGGTCCCATGACAACGGCCAAGGCCGCATTGAGCTCTGAGGAGAGGACTTACACCGAGTCGGATCTCGTCCCGATCCTGGAGACCCTGTTCTCCTGGCGAGACGGCGATTTCCGCCGCCGGGTCCCCCATGCCCCGGCCGGCATCCTCAGTGAGGTGCGGTTGCTGCTCAACGAAGTGGCCGACCGTCGCGAACACCTCGCCAACGAGTTGGTGCGCGTACGCAAGGAAGTTGTCAAGGAGGGCCGGTTCGGCGAGCGACTGACGCCGGGTCCGGGAGTCGGCGCCTGGGCGGAGAGCGTCGAGTCGGTCAACATGTTGATCGACGCCCTGGTGAGCCCGGTGAGCGGCGCCGCCGACGTGATCGACGCGGTGGCCAAGGGCGACCTGTCGCGGCGGATCGATCTCGACCGCTCGGCCCGCGGCGAGGTACGCCGCCTGGGCAAGGCGATCAACGGCATGGTCGACCAGCTCGCGCTGTTCAACTCCGAGGTCACCAGAGTGGCTCGGGAGGCCGGCACCGAGGGCCGGCTGGGCGGCGGCGCCAATCTGCGCGGCATGTCCGGAAGCTGGCGCGACCTCACCGAGGCCGTCAACACGATGTCCTCCCGCGTGGCCGCGCAGGTGCGTGACATCGCGGTCGTGACCACCGCCGTGGCCAAGGGCGACCTGAGCCGCAAGGTGACGGTCGACGCCGTGGGCGAGATGTTCGAGCTGAAGAACACCGTCAACACGATGGTCGACCAGCTCTCCGGCTTCGCCGAGGAGGTCACCCGAGTGGCCCGCGAGGTCGGCACCGAAGGCCAGCTCGGCGGCCAGGCGCAGGTGACGGGCGTCTCCGGGGTCTGGAAGGACCTGACCGACAACGTCAACTTCATGGCCAACAACCTCACCAGCCAGGTACGCAGCATCGCGACCGTGGCGACGGCGGTGGCCCAGGGCAACCTGTCGAAGAAGATCACGGTCGACGCGGAGGGCGAGATCCTCCAGCTCAAGGACACCCTCAACACCATGGTCGACCAGCTCTCGTCCTTCGCCGACGAGGTGACCCGCGTGGCCCGCGAGGTCGGCACCGAGGGCAAGCTGGGCGGACGCGCCGAGGTGAAGGGCGTGTCGGGCGTCTGGAAGGACCTCACCGACAACGTCAACTCCATGGCCTACAACCTCACCTATCAGGTACGCAACATCGCCCAGGTGACGACGGCCGTGGCCAACGGCGACCTCACCCGCAAGATCGACGTGGACGCCCAGGGCGAGATCCTGGAGCTCAAGTCCACCATGAACACGATGGTCGAGCAGCTCTCGTCGTTCGCCTCCGAGGTGACCCGGGTCGCCCGCGAGGTGGGCACCGAAGGCCAGCTCGGCGGCCAGGCACAGGTGCGCGGCGTCTCCGGGGTCTGGAAGGACCTCACGGAGAACGTCAACTCCATGGCCAACAACCTGACCTCCCAGGTGCGCCAGATCGCGGCGGTCTCGTCCGCGGTGGCCCAGGGCAACCTGTCGAAGAAGATCACCGTAGACGCGCAGGGGGAGATCCTCCAGCTCAAGGACACCCTCAACACCATGGTCGACCAGCTCTCGTCCTTCGCCGACGAGGTGACCCGCGTGGCCCGCGAGGTCGGCACGCAGGGCCAGCTCGGCGGCCAGGCACGGGTGCAGGGCGTGTCGGGGGTCTGGAAGGACCTGACCGACAACGTCAACTTCATGGCCAACAACCTGACGTACCAGGTGCGCAACATCGCCGAGGTGACCACCGCGGTCGCCAACGGCGACCTCACCCGCAAGATCGACGTGGACGCCCAGGGCGAGATCCTGGCGCTCAAGACGACCATCAACCGGATGGTCGACCAGTTGTCGTCGTTCGCCTCCGAGGTGACCCGAGTCGCCCGCGAGGTGGGCTCGGAAGGGCGGCTGGGCGGCCAGGCGCGGGTCGAGGGCGTGGAGGGCACCTGGAAGCGGCTCACCGAGAGCGTCAACGAGCTGGCCGGCAACCTCACCACCCAGGTACGCGCGATCGCCACCGTGACCAGCGCCGTGGCCAGGGGCGACCTGACCCGTTCGATCGCCGTCGAGGCGCAGGGCGAGCTGGCGGAGCTCAAGGACAACATCAACTCGATGGTGGCCAACCTCCGCGAGACCACCCAGGCCAACCAGGAGCAGGACTGGCTCAAGTCCAACCTGGCCCGCATCTCCCGGCTCATGCAGGGCCACCGCGACCTGTTCGAGGTGGCCAAGCTGACGATGAGCGAGCTGACGCCGTTGGTGTCGGCCCGTTATGGCGCCTTCTACGGCGTCGATCCCGAGGGCGAGCACGAGCTGCTGCTGATCGGCGGCTACGGCGTACGCCCCGACCGCGGCCCGCGCCAGCGCTTCGCGGTCGGCGAGGGCATCGTCGGCCAGGCCGCGGCCCAGGGCCGGCACATCGTCCTCGACGACGTACCGCCGCGGTTCATCACCATCGACAGCGGCCTCAGCCAGTCGACGCCCGCGCAGATCGTCGTACTCCCGATCCTGTTCGAGAACCGCGTCCTGGGCGTGCTGGAGCTGGCCTCCTTCACCCCGTTCGGTGAGGTGCATCTCGACTTCCTGACCCAGCTCGTCGAGACCATCGGCGTCACGATGAACACCATCATCGCCAACTCGCGCACCGAGGACCTGCTGACGGAGTCGCAGCGACTGACTCGCGAGCTGCAGGAACGCTCTGACGAGCTGCAGCGTCAGCAGGAGGAGCTGCGCAGGTCCAACGCGGAGCTGGAGGACAAGGCGGCGCTGCTGGCCAAGCAGAACCGCGCCATCGAGATCCAGAACTTCCAGATCGAGCAGGCCCGCCGCACGCTGGAGGAGCGCGCCGAGCAGCTGGCCGTGTCCTCGCGCTACAAGTCCGAGTTCCTCGCGAACATGTCCCACGAGCTGCGCACGCCGCTCAACAGCCTGCTCGTGCTGGCCAAGCTGCTGACCGAGAACGCCGAGGGCAACCTGACCTCGCAGCAGGTCGAGTTCGCCAAGACGATCCACGGCGCGGGGTCCGCGCTGCTCCAGTTGATCAACGACATGCTCGACCTGTCCAAGGTCGAGGCGGGCCGGATGGACATCCATCCGATCCAGGTGTCGCTGCCGAAGATGGTCGATCTCCTGGAGGCGGCGTTCGCGCCGCTCGCCCAGGACAAGGGGCTGGCCTTCGCGGTCGAGGTGGACAGCGACGTGCCCCAGGAGCTGCGCGCCGACGAGCAGCGGCTGCAGCAGGTGCTGCGCAACCTGCTGTCCAACGCGGTGAAGTTCACGCCGAAGGGCGAGGTGAAGCTGCGGGTCACGCCCGTGCCCGCCGGGGTCGAGTTCGACGACGACACCCTGCACGGCGCCCGCGACCTGCTGGCCTTCCAGGTGATCGACACCGGCATCGGCATCGCGCCCGACAAGCGCGAGGTCATCTTCGAGGCGTTCCGGCAGGCCGACGGCACCACCAGCCGCAAGTACGGCGGCACCGGGCTGGGCCTGTCGATCTGCCGCAAGATCGCCCTGCTGCTCGGCGGTGAGATCCACGTCGACAGCGAGCTGGGCAAAGGAAGCACGTTCACCCTCTACCTACCGGCCTCCTACACGGGCCCGCTGGCGGAGGTCGAGAGCGGCATCGAGCGCAGGCAACTGCTCTCCGTGCCGGTCGAGGAGCCGACGGCCTCGCTGCACGAGCCGCCGATCCCGCTCGACCTGCCGCTGCCCGAGCTGATCGAGCCGCCCGCCGAGACCAGCCAGTGGCACGGCGACGACCCGCTCAACGGCGCGAAGATCCTCATCGTCGACGACGACATCCGTAACGTGTTCGCCCTGACCAGCGTTCTCGAACGGCACGGCTCCACAGTCGTCTACGCTGAAAACGGCCGCGAAGGAATCGAGCAGCTCGAACGGAACGAGGACGTCGCTCTCGTGCTGATGGACATCATGATGCCGGAGATGGATGGCTGGGCCACCACCTCGGCCATCAGGCGCATGCCCCAGTTCGCCGACCTCCCGATCATCGCGCTGACCGCCAAGGTCATGCGGGGCGATCGCGAGAAGAGCATCGCCTCGGGTGCCTCCGACTACGTCCCCAAGCCCGTCGACGTCGACCGGCTGCTCGAACGCCTGCGCGGCTGGCTCGGCCGAGGGCGATCCACTGGCGAGTCATCAGCCGAAGGGGCGTGATCAGTGCCTGATCGTGCCAAGATCCTCCTGGTCGACGACCGCGAGGAGAATCTGATCGCCCTTGAGGCCATCCTCAGCTCGCTCGACCTGGTGCCCGTACGCGCCAGGTCCGGCGAGGAGGCGCTCAAGGCGCTGCTCAACGCCGAGTTCGCGCTCATCCTGCTCGACGTGCGGATGCCGGGCATGGACGGGTTCGAAACCGCCGCCCACATCAAGCGGCGGGAGCGGACCCGCAACATCCCGATCATCTTCCTCACGGTGGTCGACAGCGCGCCCGACTACGCCTTCCGCGGCTACGCGGCGGGCGCCGTCGACTACCTGACCAAGCCGTTCGACCCGTGGGTGCTGCGGGCCAAGGTGTCGGTCTTCACCGAGCTGTACAACATGAACAAGCGGCTGGCCGAGCAGGCTTCGATGCTCCGCGAACGGCTGAGCGCCGAGCTGCCGCCGGGCGCGGGCGAACAGTCGGCGATCCTGCCCGAGCTGTCTCGGCGGCTGACGGCGGCGGAGGACGAGCTGGCCAGGGTACGGGAGCTGGCGCGCAAGTCGCCGGACCCGGGGGCGGCGGCCCCGCTGTCCGACCTCGCCGACCGGCTCGCCCACCTCCGCGCCGGCTTCGACGCCCTGTCGTGAAGCCGCTCCACGGCCGGTCAACAGGTTGTGGATAAGAGGGCTCTCCGGATGGGGAGCCCGTCGCCGATGCGCCCCACCGAAGCGTTGAGGCCGGGCGCCGTGCCGTCCGTGCGAGGCGCTGAGACCGGTACGGCAGTCGCACCGGCCCGTCCGTCCGCAGACGCGTCAGGCTGGTGCCTGGCCGCGCCTGGCTAGTGCCTGGCGCGCTCCAACGCGTCCCAGAAGCCGCGGCGCAGCGCGTGGCGTACCTCGTCGTGCAGCAGGAAGTCGATCGGCAGCGACGAGCCCTGCAGCAGGCGGGCCTCCAGGTCGGAGGGCATCCGTGGCTTGCGCGCCAGCACGGCCTCCAGCCACAGGGCCGGAGCGTCGCGGGCCACGGACTCGCCGAAGTCGTGCCCTTCCCGGTGGGCGGACTTGACGGCGTCGGACAGCGTGGTGGCCCCGGCCGTGGCGGCCGAGGGCTGCTGGGAGACCGGCGCCGGCTGCGGGCCGGTGTAGGCGCCGAGCTGCGAAGGCTGATAGGTGCCGTTGGACGGCGAGTTGAACTGCCCGGTCGTCGGCGCCTGCGGCTGCTGCGGGATCGGCCCGGTCACCGGCGCGGCCGACGGCGGGTCAGGCTGGTAGTCGGAGTAGATGGGCATCGGCGGCGGCGACTGGCCGCGCCCCGCCGACGGCATCATGCCGTTGGCACCGGACTGACCTTGGCGCCCCGAGCCGGCGGAGTGGCTGCCCCCGCTCGACTGGGCGGGCGGCAGTTCCCGCTGCGCGTGGCCGCTGTGGCCGTTGCTGACCGGCTGGTGGTGGCCGTTGGTCACCTCGACGGCGCCGGCCATCAGGTTGACGTAGGGGCGCAGGTGTACGCCGCCCAGCTCGATGAGGTCGTCGCTCTCCTGGGTGAGCGAGCGGGCGACGGCCCAGCCGCCGTCGGTCGCGATGTGCACGACGGTCACCCTGATGCCGAGGTCCTGCGCGTCGCAGACCACCTGGGCCAGGTCCTCGTCACCGCTGACCACGACGGCGTCGCAGATGGCGCTGTTCCGGGCGAGCGTCATCAGGTCGCGGTGAACCTGGGCGTCCACGCCTTCGCGCCGTCCTGGACGGATGCGCGAGAGGCGGAGCTTGAGACCGGGGATGTCGGCCAGCACGTCGTGCTCTGGCGTGCGGCGGCCCTCGACGGTCGCCTCGTACCAGTAGCACCGCAGCAACGGCAGCCCGGTGCGTTCGCGCGAGAGGCTTGACATGAGCTGCAACAGCCCTGGATAGTCCCAGGCCACGGCTTCACGATGGCGGGTCCCATGCACGGCCATCGCGCCGTCGGCCAGCAGATAGCCAGCGTCCACGAACAGCGCGCAGCGATCCACTGACACGGCCCCTTTCCTGGTGGTCCGACCTAGCAGACTCGTGCACCGTCAGAGCCGGACGCGGCGGCCCTGTCTCAGGGTAATGAAAGCAGGTGATCGCGCGAGGGTTAATCCCGACGATTCGCCCCTGCCCCGACCATACGCCGGTGCATTCGGGCTGACCGTACCAATATGTCGGACTTTGGTCACGACCGGGCACGAACGCACACAGCGGCGATCGCGAACAGCACCACATCCTCCCGCGTAGCGATCGCCAGTGCCGGGTCATTGCCGAGTTCGGCACCGAAAGTATCGACGTCGACACCGAACGTCATTCCCTCGGCGCCGTTGGACGAGCTGTCGAAGACATTACCCGCATCACGATCGCCCCCCACCGGAGTGAGCGACCCCGAGCCCAGCGAGAGCCGATCACCGTCGAGGTCGGCATCGCCTTCCCAGGTCACCACCTCGATCCGCGCGGGCGCCCCCCTGCGGACCCCCCGACCCAACGGGATCCGCGCAGCCGACCTCACAGGGACCGGCTGACGGATCCGCGCGGCCGACCCCGTGGCAACCGGCCCGCCCTGACGGGTCCGGGCGACGGAGTCCGTGGGAACCAGACCTCCCCGAGGGACCCGGGCGGCCGAGCCTGCGGCAACCAGGCCGCCTGTTGGCGACCCCATGGGAGCCGGGCCGACTGTTGATGGCCTCGTGGGAGTCGGGCCGTCCAGCGGGATCCGGGCGGGTGAGCCTGCGGAGACGAGGCCGCCCAGGGGGATCCGCACCTGATCTGCCTCGCCGCCGACGACGGTCGCCGTGTCGAGTACGACGGCGTGGCTGTACGGTCCTGCGGGATCGGTCACGATCATCACCAGGCTCCATCCGGCGTGCTGCGCGGCTCCCTCCCGCATCGGGAGATCGGCCGCCCACCACATGCCGTCCCGCCGAGCGCTCCCGACCAACCCGGTCACGTCGGCGAACGCCTGGTAAGCGGGCCCCGAGGGCAGCGCGCGGACCGTCACCTGCTCGGGCCTGACGGACAGGTATCGCCGACGACCCGGCGGTCGCAGACTGATCGGCCCCGCGCTCTCCCCACCGGCCGACCAGTAGAGACCCGCCCACACGACCCGCCCGCCCGGGGGCCGCCGCAGCGTGGCGCCGCTGGAGGCGGACGTTCCCGGCACCCCGTCCTCGTCGACGGCGTCCATGGGCCACAACTCGTCGTCGCGCCTGTCGTCCTGCCGCTGCCCGGCCTCCGCACAGCCGTCGCGCTCCGCCGGGCAGCTCAGCAGCGAGTTGCCGATCGCCCTGACCGTCACCTTGCCGTCGGCGGCGAACCTGGCGGACGCGCCCTCCTGCCGTACCCCGGCCGCGGAGTGCGCCCCCACCCGCAGGGCGCCGTACGTGATCCGGACGGCGGGCCCGGCCCCCTGGGGCGCTTGGGCGGCCACGTGGACGCGCAGGAAGACCGCGGTGCGGCGGGCCGCCTTGAGCGGCCCCCTGGCGCACGTCGCGCCCTGCCTGGCCGGACGGCACGTCCAGCCGTCCCTGGCCCCAACGGGCGTGACCACGGCGACACCGCGGCCGTGGCCGGCTGACGGCACGACGCCCGCAGCCACGCCGCCCGACCGTTCCCATGCGATGCCCGCAGCCGTACCCCGGCCGTGGGTGCCCGACGGCATGACACCCACAGCCACATCCCGGCCGTGGCCGCGGGACCGCTCCAACGCGGCGCCCCCGGCGTGGTGTCCTGATGGGATCAGTATGACGCCTGTGGGTAGGTCTACGGCGGCCTCGATCTCGCCGGTTGGGGCGTTGCCCCGGTTGCGGAGGCGCATCGCGATGATGCCGGACTGGTCGCGGACCAGTGCGCCGAGTGCGCCGATCGTGGCGTGCAGGCGGGGTCCGTGCGGCCTCGCCCCCGGAGGTGCCGCCGGACGTTCGGGAGCCAGGCGCGGGGGCTCTTCGAGCGGCCGTACAGGCGGCGGTCCGGCTGACGCGACGGGCTTGGCGACCGGCCTTCTCACCGGCTCCTCGGCCGTGAGCAGCGCGAACACGGCGGCGGCCGCCACGGCGGCGGCGGTACCGCTGGCGATCGCTGCCTGTACGTATGTGGGCACCCGCCGGACCCAGCCGAGGACGTGCCTGGGCACCCGCCCGCCCTCGCCGCGGACGTACGCGGACTCCTGCCGGATCCAGCCGAGCACATGCCAGACCCAACCTAGTGGCGACCGCCGGAGCCAGCCCAGCCCGTGCCGGGGGCCGTCCGAACCGCGGCTCGCGGCTCTCGTCTTGGCCAGTGCCGTCGCGTACCCGGCGAAGACCGGTCCGGCGATCAGCGGTCCGATGATGACGCGCAGCCCCCGGTTGACGTCGGTCAGTTCCAGCAGGACGGCGCGGCATTCGGGGCAGCCGCTCACGTGCTCGTCCACCGCCCTGGAAACGCGCCTGGCCAGCCCGCCCTTGACGTAGCGGCTCATCGTGCCGAGCACCGGCCGGCACGCGTGGCGGGTCGGTGCGGTCAGGCGGATCCGCAGGTACGCCTGGCGCAGGCCCGCGAGGGCGCGGCGGGTGAGTTCGGTCACGCCGTTGGCCGGCAGGCCGAGCAGGGGGGCCACGTCGGCGGGTGGCAGGTGTTCGACCTCGGTGTGCCAGAGCACCGCCCGCCACCGCTCGGGCAGCGACAGGAACGCCTTGGCGATCAGCGACTGCTCCAGGCCGATGAGGGCCGGGTCGACGAAGGGCGCATCGGGATCGAAGGTCTCGTCAGCGGGCACCGGGCAGTTCGCCACCCGCGTCCGGTCATGGACGGTGCGCCGCACGACGGTCAGCAGGTAGGTCCGGAATCCGGCCTGGGGGCCGCCGCCGCGGCCGACGAGGTCGAGGATCTTGGTGAACGACTCGGCGACCACGTCCTCGATCTCGGTCTCGCCCCTGACGAGCTGGCGGGCCAGCGAGCGCGCGGCGGCCACGTGGCGCTCGTGGAGTTCGTGATAGGCGGTGGCGTCGCCGGCTCTGACCGCGTGAAGAAGATCTGCGTCGCTCTGCGGGGATGGCGATTCACCACTCATTGTTACCTCACGATTACTCAAGGTTGCCTCCCCGAGCATTCCGCAGCCGCCGTCATGGTTAAACCGAAGGGTCGCCTTTACCTTCCGACCGCACCGGCTCTCACTCCGGCCAGGACCCTAAGCTTGGTGCCATGACAGATCGCGACAACCTGCTGGCCGAGATCAAGAAGAAGGCCGTCGTGCACGGCAAGGTCGTGCTCTCCTCGGGTCAGGAGGCCGACTTCTACCTCGACCTGCGCCGGATCACGCTCGACGGCGTGGCCGCGCCTCTGGTCGGCAGGGTGATGCTCGACCTGACCAAGGATTTGGAGTTCGACGCCGTGGGCGGGCTGACGCTGGGCGCCGACCCTGTGGCGAGCGCGATGATGCACGCGGCCGCGGCGCAGGGGCGGCTGCTCGACGCGTTCGTGGTGCGCAAGGCGCAGAAGGCGCACGGCATGCAGCGCAGGATCGAGGGTCCGGAGGTCAAGGGCCGCCGGGTGCTCGCCGTCGAGGACACCTCCACGACCGGCGCCTCCCCGTTGACGGCCGTCGAAGCGCTGCGCGAGGCGGGCGCCGAGGTGGTCGCGGTGGCCACGATCGTCGAGCGGGGCGCGGCGCCCCGGATGGCCGAGGAGGGGCTCGACTACCGCTCCGCGTTCACGCTCCAGGACCTCGGACTGTGAACGCCTCCCGCGCGCCGGCCTTGCCCCGCGCGCGGGCCTTGCCGTTCTCGGTCACCTGGACCGTGGCCGCGTCGGTGAGCACCACGTCGAGTTCGGGCTCGAAGTAGCTGACCTCCTCGCCCCTGCCCATGTCGCGATATTGCAGCACATCGCCGCCCGGTACGCGCACTGTGACGAGGGGGCAGGTGTCGGCCACGCACTCGATGCGGACAGTCGGCACCTGGGCGCTGGCCTGGGGCTGGGCGGCGACGTTCGCGCGCTCGGGCTGCTGCTGTCGCGTGTCGAGCGAGGTGAGCAGCGCGCGACCGCCGATGACCAGGAGCGTCACCACGGCCACCGCCGCCAGGACGGCGAGCGCGAGGCGGGCGAGGCCCATCGGAGCTGACCTGTGGCGTCCCACAAGGGGGAGCGTACTCGTAGGCGGGGACGATCTCGATCATTGCTGCTCACCGGCAGGAATCAACCCACGCGGTGGTGCTTACCGTTGGGCTCCGGCACCTGCTTGGCGGCCCTGCGGGTCTTGATCACCTCGACGATGATCGGGATCACCGAGATGAACACGATGAGGAAGACGCCGGGCAGGATGTACTTGTCGATCTTGGCGGGGTCGACCTGGCCGCCGAGGAAGTGGCCGATCAGCAGCATGCTCTCGACCCACACCACGCCGCCGACGGCGTTCCACAGGAAGAACGTACGGGCCGGCATCTCCAGGACGCCGGCGACCGGGTTCATGAACGTGCGGACGATCGGCACGAAGCGGGCGATGATCACCGCCTTGGCCGGGCCGAACTTCACGAAGAAGTGCTCGGCCTTCTCCACATACTCTCTCTTGAACAGCCGCGAGTCCGGCTTGTCGAACAACCTCCTGCCCACCTTGGCCCCTATGAGGTGCCCGAGCTGGGCGCCCGCCACCGCGCACAGCGGTGTGGCGATCAGCAGCACGGGGAAGGACAGCGGCTCGATGCCGATCCCCTTCGCCGCGGCGGCGGAGCTGAAGATGCCCGCGGCGACGAGCAGCGAGTCACCGGGCAGGAAGAACCCGACGAGCAGGCCCGTCTCGGCGAAGATGATCGCCAGAACGCCGACGGTCGCGAAGGCGCCGAGTATCGTCAGCCACCACGTCGGGTCCAGGAGGTTGGAAAGCCAGTCCACGAGGCGAGCCTACCCGGCATGAACGCCCTTGGCCGCCGCGCGTTGTCTCTACCACGCGGGGTAGCGGACCGGGATACTGGGCTGCGCGAAACCGTACTTCTCAGGGAGATGAAGCATGCCTATAGCAACCCCAGAGGTCTATGCCGAGATGCTCGACCGCGCGAAGGCGGGCGGATTCGCCTACCCGGCGATCAACGTGACCTCTTCCCAGACGCTCAACGCCGCGCTGCGCGGGTTCGCCGAAGCCGGGAGCGATGGCATCGTCCAGGTGTCGACCGGCGGCGCGGAGTTCCTGTCCGGCGCCACGGTCAAGGACATGGTGATAGGCGCGACGGCGCTGGCCGAGTACGCCAGGGTGGTCGCCGCCAAATATCCGGTGACGGTCGCGCTGCACACCGACCACTGCCCCAAGGACAAGCTCGACGGCTTCATGCGGCCGTTGATCGACATCTCGCTGGAGCGCGTGGCCAAGGGGCTCGACCCGCTCTTCCAGTCGCACATGTGGGACGGCTCGGCCGTACCCCTGGAGGAGAACCTGGAGATCGCCAAGGAGCTCCTCGACAAGTGCCACCGCGCCAACATCATCATGGAGATGGAGATCGGCGTGGTCGGCGGCGAGGAGGACGGCGTCGTCGGCGAGATGAACGAGAAGCTCTACACCACGCCCGAGGACGCGCTGGCCACGGCCGAGGCCGTGGGACTCGGCGAGAAGGGCCGCTTCCTGCTGGCCGCCACGTTCGGCAACGTGCACGGCGTCTACAAGCCGGGCCACGTCAAGCTGCGGCCCAGCGTGCTGAAGGATATCCAGGACGCCGTCGGCGGCAAGTACGGCAAGGACAAACCGTTCGACCTGGTCTTCCACGGCGGTTCCGGATCGGCGATGGAGGAAATCCACGAGGCGATCTCCTACGGCGTGGTCAAGATGAATGTCGACACCGACACCCAATACGCCTTCACCAGGCCGATCGCCGACCACATGTTCCGCAACTACGACGGCGTGCTCAAGGTCGACGGCGACGTCGGCAGCAAGAAGGCGTACGACCCGCGCGCCTACGGCAAGTCGGCCGAGGCCGGGATGGCGGCCCGCATCGTCGAGGCGTGTGAGCACCTCAAATCAGCCGGCACCAAGATCTCCTAGCCACGTCGGCGGCTCGGCGGGTATGACTTGTCCTATGGATAACCTTCTCGCCGGGCCGCCCCCGACTCAACTGCCGGACCTGCCCGAGGCCAGGGAGGCGCTGGAAGCCGGCGCCAAGGCCGCCGACGTGGCAGCCCGTTTCCCCGCCTATCCGGGGGCCTGGGCCACGCTCGCGGAGGAGTACTTCGCGCAGGGCCACGCCGTCACCTCCTACGCTTTCGCGCGCACCGGCTATCACCGCGGGCTCGACCAGCTCCGCCGTAGCGGCTGGAAGGGGCACGGTCCCATCCCTTGGGAGCACGCGCCGAACCGCGGCTTCCTGCGCTGCCTCTACTCGCTCGCCAGAGCAGCTCAGGCGATCGGCGAGAAGGACGAGGCCGAGCGGTGCATGCAGTTCCTCAGGGACAGCAGTGAGGCGGCCTACGACGCACTGAGCAAGAACTAACACTTGGGACGAATAGGCAGACTCGGGTAGTCTCTCTACGCAAGAGCCCCTGTCGCACTTGCGCCAGGGGTTTCGTTTTGTGCTCAGGAGACTGAACCATGCCGGCTGTCGTTCTCGTTGGTGCCCAGTGGGGCGATGAGGGCAAGGGCAAGGCCACCGACCTGCTCGGTGGCGACGTCGATTACGTCGTCCGCTATCAGGGTGGCAACAACGCGGGTCACACCGTTGTCATCGGCGACCAGAAATACGCCCTGCACCTCTTGCCCACCGGAATCCTGTCACCGCACGTGGTGCCAGTGATCGGCAACGGCGTCGTCATCGACCCCGGAGTGCTGCTCAGCGAGATCGACGGGCTGGCCGCGCGCGGCATCTCCGCCGAGCGCCTGCTGATCTCCGCCGACGCGCACCTGATCATGCCCCACCACAAAGCACTCGACAAGGTCACCGAGCGCTACCTGGGCAAGGCCAAGATCGGCACGACCGGCCGGGGCATCGGACCCGCCTACGGCGACAAGATCTACCGGATGGGCGTACGGGTCCAGGACCTGCTCGACCCCGGCATTCTGGCCAAGAAGATCGAGGTCGCGCTGACCGAGAAGAACCAGGTGCTCACCAAGGTCTACAACCGGCGCGGCATCGAGGCCGAGGCCGTCGTGGAGGAGTACCTGGGCTACGCCGAACGCCTCAAGCCGCACATCGCCGACACCTCGCTGGTGCTGAGCCGGGCGCTGGACGAGGGCAAGTTCGTGCTGCTGGAGGGTGGTCAGGGCACACTGCTCGACATCGACCACGGCACCTACCCGTTCGTCACCTCCTCCTCGCCGACCGCCGGGGGCGCCTGCGCCGGGTCCGGCATCCCGCCGATGCGGCTCACGAAGGTGATCGGCATCCTCAAGGCGTACACCACCCGCGTCGGCTCGGGCCCGTTCCCCACGGAGCTCGAGGACGAGATGGGCGAGTGGCTGCGCCAGACCGGCGGCGAGTACGGCGTGACGACCGGCCGCAACCGGCGCTGTGGCTGGTTCGACGCGGTCATCGCCCGCTACGCGACCCGGATCAACGGGGTCACCGACTTCTTCCTCACCAAGCTGGACGTGCTGTCCGGGCTGGAGCGGATCCCGGTGTGCGTGGCCTACGACGTCGACGGCACGCGGTGCGACGAGATCCCGATGACGCAGACGGACTTCCACCACGCCAAGCCGATCTACGAGGAGCTCCCCGGCTGGCAGGAGGACATCACCGGCGCCAAGACCTTCGACGACCTGCCGCCCAACGCGCAGTCGTACGTGCGGGCGCTGGAGGAGATGAGCGGCGCGCCGATCTCCGCGATCGGTGTCGGCCCCGGCCGCGACCAGACGCTGGTGATCCGCTCTCTCGTCTGACCCTCCCGGTTTCACGGGTACGGCCGGCACCGCGTCGCCGGCCGTACCCCGGGCGTCAGGAAGCGGCTGTATCCCCGACCGTCAGAACGCCCCCAGGCCGTCAGGAAGCCGCCAGGACGGCGGCGGTCATCGGTGTGCGGGTCGTCCAGCCGATGGTCCGGTAGAGGGCCTGACCGGCGGGCGTGGCCACCAGGATGCCCGTCCTGGCGCCGCGGGAGGCGGCGATGTCGGCCAGGGCCGTCATGACCACGCGGCCCAGACCGCGACGCCGGTGCTCCGGCGCGGTCTCGACCTGGTCCACGACCGCGGTACGGCCCGTGACGGCGATCTGCCCCCGGGCCGCGATCTCGCCCGCCGCCGTGAGCAGGCGGGCCACGGTCACGTCCGACCGGGTGGTGACGGCCAGCGTGTAGCCGTCCGGAGCCGTGGCCCGGCCCCGCGACAGCGGCCCCGTCATCATGAACTCCGGCTCGTCGATCGACCACGCCGGCGTGAGCCAGGGGACGACCGCCTCAGCGGGGGCGCAGACCTTGAGCCAGGTGCCCGGCGTGCTGATCGTCTCGGCCAGCAGCCGCAGGTCGCCGGGGGTGGGCGCGGGCAGTACGTGGCGGGTGACGTGGCCGGGCCGGCCGACGTCCACTCGCAGGCCCCACGGCTCCCGTACGGGCAGCGGGGCGTTGCGCGAGACCACCCAGCCGTCGACCCAGGCCCGGACGATTTCCGGCCGGACCGTTTCGAGTGCCTCCATCATGAGCGCCAGCTTATTGCCACAGAGTCGCATTTATCGACCTAATAAATGGCGTGCGTGGCGCGGCGACCTGCGCTTACGCTCCGGACATGGACATCCGTCGTGCCACCCGTCCCGAGGCCGTCGAGGCGGCCGGCCACCTCTTCGACGCCGCTCCCCGGCCGGCGGCCACGGCGAGGTTCCTCGCGGATGAGGGGCACCACCTGCTCATCGCGTATGTGGACGAGACCCCGGCCGGGATGATCACCGGGGTCGAGACCACCCACCCCGACAAGGGGACCGAGATGTTCCTCTACGAGCTCGGCGTGGACGAGCGTTTCCGCGGCCAAGGCATCGCCAGGTCGCTGGTCTCGGCCCTGGAACGACTCGCCCGCGAACGCGGCTGCTACGGCATGTGGACGGCCACGGGCGAGGACAACACGGCGGCCCAGGCCACGTACGACAAAGCGGGCGGAGTACCCGAGCCGGACCA
This sequence comes from Nonomuraea sp. NPDC026600, assembly GCF_040638335.1. Taxonomy (NCBI): domain Bacteria; kingdom Bacillati; phylum Actinomycetota; class Actinomycetes; order Streptosporangiales; family Streptosporangiaceae; genus Nonomuraea; species Nonomuraea sp. NPDC026600. The sequence goes on along the minus strand of NZ_JBEZYD010000027.1, from coordinate 101,487 downwards.
GATGGTCTATGTGTGGACGTTTGACCAGGAATAGCCGTAGGCGCCCCAAAAAGGGCGCGGCGTGGCACGTCGTGACCGCGGCACGCGGCACGGTAGTGTCCCCGGTGTGCGCGTTGAGATTCACGGTCATCGGGGAGCGAGGGGCCTCTGGCCCGAGAACACGCTTCCCGGGCTGAGCCGCACGATGGAGCTCGGGGTGCACGCGCTCGAGTTCGACGTCGCGCTCACCGCCGATCGGCGCCTGGTGTTGACCCACGACCTCACGGTCTCGGCCGTGACCAGTGCCGACACGCGGCCGATCGCGAAGGACGACCCCCACTTCCCCTATGTCGGCAAGCCGATCAACTCGCTCGGGCTGGCCCAGCTCCGCATGCTCGACGTGGGCGTGCGGCTGCCCCGGCACGCCGACGATCCGTTCGCGCTGACGCAGCGGGCGATGCCCGAGACCCGGATGCCCACGCTGGGCGCGGTGCTCGGCCTGGTCAACGCCTACGAGGCCGAGGACGTGCGGCTGCACGTCGAGCTCAAGTCCGACCCGACCAGGCCGGAGCTGACGGCCGACCCCGAGCTGTTCACCGAGATGGTGCTCGAGGAGTTCGACCGGCACGGCAGGCTGGACAACGCGGCGATACTCAGCTTCGACTGGCGGATCATCGGCCACGCGGCCAGGCTGGCGCCGGGCACGCGGCGCTTCGCGCTGATCGAGCTCGACACCCTGCACTGGAACGGCCCGCTGGGCGACGACATCCCGGCCGCCGCCCGCGAGGCGGGGGCCACGACGCTGTCGCCCGAGCACGTGATGGTCGACGAGGACCTGATGGCCCAGGTGGCCGCGGCCGAGATGGACGTCGCGGTCTGGACCGTCAACGACAAGGCGCTGGCGACCCGGATGCTGGATCTCGGGGTGTCGGGGATCGTCACCGACTACCCCGATCGGATGCGCGAGCTGTGGCGGGAGCGCGGGCTGAGCCTGCCCGACCCCGTCGGACCGCTCAGGCGGCCCGTGGGGGTCTGAGGACCTGCCGGGCGTCTGGAGCCCGTCGGGGCCGGCTGACCGTCTAGAGCCAGCCGTTGCGGCGGAAGCCGCGGTGCAGCAGGACGCAGGTCGTGATCATCACGGCGAGCACGGCCGGATAACCCCATACCTGGTTGGTCTCCGGCATGAAGTCGAAGTTCATGCCGTAGATCCCGGCGATCATCGTGGGCACGGCCATGATGGCCACCCAGGACGAGATCTTGCGCATGTCCTCGTTGGCCAGCGCGTTCGAGCGGGCCAGCGCCGCCTGCAGGATCGAGCTGCACAGCTCGTTCGACGACTCGACCTGCTCGCACACGCGGGAGAGGTGGTCGCCGACGTCGCGGAAGTATTCGCGCATCTCCGACGGGATCACCCGGCGCTGCGGCAGCGCGGCCAGCGGGGCCTGGAGCGGCGTGACCGCCCGCTTCAGCTCCAGCATCTCCCGCTTGAGCTGGTAGATGCGGTTGATGTCGCGGGAGCTGACGTCGGCGAAGACGGTCGCCTCGACCTCTTCGAGCTCGAGCTGCATGAGGTCGGCGACCTGGAGGTAGCGGTCGACGACGTGGTCGGCGATGGCGTGCAGCACGCCCGCCGGACCGCGGTCCATCAGCTTGGGCTTGTCTTCGAGCCGCTCGCGCACCTCGGTGAGCGGGCAGTGCCGGCCATGTCGTACGGTCACCACGAAGTCGACGCCGAGGAACACCATGATCTCGCCCGTGGCGATGATCTCGCTGGTGGCGGTCAGCTCGTCGTGGTCCAGGTAGGCGATGGACTTGAGCACCATGAACAGGGAGTCGCCGTAGCGCTCGACCTTGGGGCGCTGGTGGGCTTTGACCGCGTCCTCGACGGACAGCGGGTGCAGGCCGAACACGCCGGCCAGCCACTCGACCTCGGGGGCGGCGGGCTCGTGCAGGCCGACCCAGACGAACGCCTTGGCGCCGTCGGAGTGGCTGTTGTGCTCGCGAACCAGGTCGAGCGACTCCTCGATGCCCGCGGCGTCGACCTTCTTGCCCTTGATGTAGGCGCCGAACTCGACGATGGAGTCAATGGGAGGCACGCAGCTCTCACGTACCGGCTTGGTGAGCTGGCGCGAGACGTGCGGCTGCTGTACGGGGTGACGGGTGGTGCGACGGAAAATCGTGGACGAGCGCATGGCAGTCCCTTTCCGCCCGACCTGGCACGCTCCACGCGCGACGAAAAGTCACCTCAATCAAGGAAAAAGCGTGGAGGCACGATCAGGCTGCCGGATTGGAGTGGTCGGGGGCATACAGGGTGTACGTGGGTGAGCACGTACTGCTGGGATCACCAGGTTTCATCCCGGACCACCTCCAATCACAAGAGATGCCACAAAGCCGCCCCAAGTTACCACAGGCGGATGGACCAGACCGACGATACTCTCTGGCCCGCCGTCAGATCAGGTAGAACTCCACAAAGATTCCCGGCTATTCCCACATTTCGAGTGCCCGGGCCGGTCTGTCGCGGGTGCGACGGGAAGCCGTCCGGCCGTCCCTGCCACAATGGGGCGGTGCGCGTTCTAGTCATCGGATCCGGCGGGCGTGAACACGCCCTGTGCCGCTCATTCATGCTCGATCCCCAGGTCACCGAGCTCCACAGCGCCCCCGGCAACGCGGGCATGGAGGAGATCTCGACCACACATCCGGTCACGGCCACCGACCCCGGGCAGGTGACCGAGCTGGCCGTGCGGCTCGCCGCCGATCTGGTCGTGGTGGGCCCCGAGGCGCCGTTGGTGGCGGGCGTGGCCGACGCGGTGCGCGCCGCAGGCATCGCCTGCTTCGGGCCCTCGGGCGAGGCCGCGATGATCGAGGGCTCCAAGGCGTTCGCCAAGGAGGTCATGACGGCGGCCGACGTCCCCACGGCCAAGGCGCGGGCCTGCGTCACGCCCGAGGAGGCGGCCCAGGCCCTCGACGAGTTCGGCGCCCCGTACGTGGTCAAGGACGACGGGCTGGCCGCGGGCAAGGGCGTGGTCGTCACCGGTGACCGAGAGCAGGCGCTCGCGCACGCGGCGGCGTGCGAGCGGGTGGTGATCGAGGAGTTCCTCGACGGACCCGAGGTCTCGCTGTTCGCGCTCTGCGACGGCACGACGGCCGTGCCGCTGCAGCCCGCCCAGGACTTCAAGCGGGCCTACGACGGCGACGAAGGGCCCAACACCGGCGGCATGGGCGCCTACACGCCGCTCACCTGGGCGCCGGACGGGCTCACCGAGCAGGTGATGCGCGAGGTCGTCCAGCCCACGATCGACGAGCTGGCCCGGCGCGGCTGCCCGTTCCAGGGCGTGCTGTACGTGGGCCTGGCCTTGACCGCGAAGGGGCCGAAGGTGATCGAGTTCAACGCGCGCTTCGGCGATCCGGAGACCCAGGTGGTGCTCGACCGCCTGGAGACGCCGCTGGCCGGGTTGCTGACGGCGTGCGCCACCGGGCGGCTGAGTGAGCATCCGGCGCCGGTGTTCCGCGGGGGCTCGGCGGTCGCCGTGGTCGTCGCCGCCGAGAACTACCCGGACACCCCGGTGAAGGGCGACGTCATCGAGGGGCTCGAGCCCACCGCCGGCGCCTACGTCCTCCACGCCGGCACGAGGCTGGCCGACGGCAAGGTGCTCTCCGACGGCGGGCGGGTGCTCAACGTGGTCGGCACCGGCCCCGACCAGGAGACGGCCCGCCGGAACGCCTACGAGCTGGTCTCTCGGGTACGGCTACGCGGCTCGCACCACAGGATGGACATCGCCCGATGAAGCACCTGCACTCCGGCAAGATACGCGACCTCTACCAGACCGACAACGGACTCCTGCTGATGGTCGCCTCCGACCGGATATCGGCCTTCGACCACATGCTGGAGCCTGAGATCCCCGACAAGGGGGCCATCCTCACGCAGATGTCACTGTGGTGGTTCGACCGGCTCTCCGACGTGGTGCCCAACCACATCGCGGGGCCGGGGCCCGACTCCCGCAGCATGCTGTGCAGGCCGCTGTCGATGGTGCCCGTCGAGTGCGTGGCGCGCGGCTACCTGACCGGCTCGGGCCTGATCGACTACCGGCGCGACGGGGCGGTCTCGGGGGTACGGCTGCCACCGGGCCTCGAAGACGGGTCCCGGCTGCCCGAGCCGATCTTCACGCCCTCGACGAAGGCCCCGGTCGGGCAGCACGACGAGGCGATCTCCTTCGAGCGGGTCGTCGGCGACGTGGGCGCGGAGACGGCCGAGGCACTGCGCCAGATCACGCTCGCCGTCTACACCCGCGGCGCCGAGATCGCCCGCGAGCGGGGCATCATCCTGGCCGACACCAAGATCGAACTGGGTCGCGACGCCGATGGCGTGCTCACGCTGGGGGATGAGGTACTCACGCCCGACTCGTCACGATTCTGGCCCGCTGACGCGTGGCAACCCGGACGCACACAACCGTCCTTTGATAAGCAATATGTTAGGGATTGGTTGCTCTCGCCCGAATCGGGATGGGACAAAGACTCCGGAACTCCCCCACCTCACCTTCCGGATAAGGTGGTAGAGCAGACCAGACAGCGTTATCTGGAAGCTTACGAGCGCATCACCGGAGCCCCCTTTAGCGGATGATTCGGCAGGGGCAAGCGTGGTTAGCGGCTACTCTTGGCCGGTCTAGCAAGACCGAGACCTCCGAGGAGCCGCACGAATGGTCCGTTACCGCGTGCGCGGTGGCAACCCACTGCGTGGAACCGCCTTCATCCAGGGCGCGAAGAACGCCGTGCTGCCCATGATCGGTGCGGCTCTGCTGGCCGCCAATGGCCGCACCGTCCTGCGCAATGTGCCGATCATCGAGGATGTGCGGCGGGCGGTGGAGCTGGCGGAGTCCGTCGGTGCCTACGTCGAGCTGCACGAGGCCGAGCGCACGCTGGTGATCGACGCCTCCCGGCTGACCAGCGCGGTGCTGCCCGCCGACATCGCCAGGCGCTTCCGCGGCTCGGTCCTGTTCACTCCCGCCCTGCTGCATCGGCTGGGCGAGGCGATCGTGGAAGGGGTCGGCGGCTGCAATCTCGGCAGCCGCAACCTCGACTTCCACTACCTCGGCTACAAGCGGCTGGGCGCGGTCGTCGACGAGGGCGAGACGGTCATCCACGTCAAGGCGTCCGGCCTGACCGGCGCGACCCTCTACCTCGACACCCCCTCGCACACCGGCACCGAGAACCTCATCATGGCCGCCTCTCTGGCCAAGGGCATCACCGTCATCGAGAACGCGGCGCTGGAGCCCGAGGTGCTCGACGTCATCGACATGCTCACCAAGATGGGCGCGCGCATCAGCGGCGGCGGCACCGGTTTCATCACCGTCGAGGGCGTCGACGAGCTGCACGCCGTCGAGCACACCGTGATGCCCGACCGGCTCGACGCCGGCGTGTTCGCGATGGGCGCGGCGATCACCGGCGGCGACCTCAGCCTCGTCGGCACCGGCCTCGACCTGGGCGTGGTCCGCTACAAGCTGGAGCAGATGGGCGTCGACTTCGCCCGGCCCGGCGCGGTCCTGCACGTGCGGTGCGAGCGGCCGCTGCGGCCGATCAACATCATCACCGACACCTACCCGGGCTTCGCCACCGACCTCCAGTCGCCGATGATGACGGTCGCCGCCCTGGCCGACGGCACCAGCTACATCCACGAGCGCATCTTCGACGGCCGCTTCGCGCTGGCCGGCGAGCTGAACAAGATGGGCGCCGACGTGGAGGTCGAAGGCAGCAGGGCCATCGTCAGGGGCGCGACCCCGCTGAAGGGCACCCGGGTCACGGCGCACGACCTGCGTTCCGGTATCGCGCTGGTGCTCGCCGGACTGGCCGCCGAAGGCGAGACCGTCATCGAGTCCGGTTACCTCATCGACCGCGGGCACGCGCATCTCGCCGAGCGAATGCGGGCACTCGGGGCGGACATTACACAAGAGATTTCCGAACGTTAAAAAACGTTAGGAATACCTCGTTGAGCTGCTGATATACCTTCTCAGCCAGTCAAGCAGAACGGCTTTCCGGAAAAGTCGGGCGTGACATTATGGTCCCCGCGAGCGATCGTTCCAAAAGAGAGCACTGCAACAGACAGCAGGATGGGACGAACATTGGTCGAGAGGGCCGAAGAAACTCCCCGAGTGTCACGCCCGGGTGCCATGACACCGGACCTCACCATTGGTGTGGTCGGACCCCACGATCTGGTCGAGCGGGTCATGCTGATGGGACACGCTGCTGCGCCACTTCCGTGCCGCCTTGTGGCGGCCGCCTACCGCGATGAGCAGGAGGCGCCAGACAAAGTGACGCGGCTCGGTCCCGGCGTGGACGCATGCCTTTTCGCCAGCCCGGTCCCCTACGACCTGGCCAGGCGCTCAGGTGTGCTGACGATGCCCGCGACCTACGTGCAGCTCGGCGGGGCGGCGCTGGTCGCCGCGCTGGCCAAGGCGGCGCTGGATCCGCGCATCGACCCGCAGCGGGTGAGCATCGACGTGGTCGCCAGGGCAGACGTCGAAGAGGCGTACACAGACCTCGGGATAGCCGCAACGGAAGTACACAGCCGCGACGAGCCGGGCGCCACCGGCACGATCGCGGCCTACCACGAACGCCTGGCCCGGCAGGGATCCACCACCGGCGCGCTCACGTGCCTGCCGGCGGTCGCCGAACGCCTTCAGGCGTCCGGCGTCCCGGCCATCAGGATCAGGCCGACCTCAGCGGCCGTGCGCACCGCGCTGCACACCGCGGCGCTGCTCGGTGCACACCACCGCCTGGAGGAGTCACAGCTCACCGTGGTGCTGGTCGAGGTGCCGACGCTACGCGAGCCGGTACGCCGCGCCGCGCCACGTTACTGGCGCGACGAGCTCCGGCTCTCGCTGCACCGGCTGCTCGTCCAGGAGGCGAACCGCATCAACGCCACCGTCTGGCCGATCGACGATCACAGCTATCTGGTCACCGCGACCAGGGGCTCGATCGCCGCCGCGACCGACGGGTTCAGGGTGTTGCCGTTCGCCGCCAGGATCCGCGACGAGCTGGGTCTGGCGGTCGAGGTCGGTGTGGGCATGGGACGCACCACCCACGACGCGGAGTCGCACGCACGGGCCGCGCTGGCGCGTACGCAGGCGGGTAAACAGGCCCAGGGCTTCGCCGTGGACCGCGAGGGCAGAGCCCTCATCCCGGCGCCGCGGATGCCGCCTCAGGGCTCCACCGCGCTCAAACCCAAGGGCGTGGAGGTACTGGCCCGGCTGGCCGCCAAGCTGGAGGGTGGCGACACCGTGGTGGACGCGGAGGGCGCGGGAAAGATGCTCGGGGTGACGCCGCGTACGGCTAGGCGATTGCTGCGCACGTTGGTCGACGAGGGACTCGCGTGGCCGCTGCCGCCCAACCGTACGCCTCAACCGGGCCGGCCGCGCCAGCTTTACCGCCTCATCGTGGAGAAGCTCGGGCCTCGCTGACCGCCCCCTGATACGGGTCCGCCGTCCCCCCTTCCCCTTTCCTGGGGCGGCGGGCCCTCGACCCGTTGTATCCGGCGTTTTTGACGCGGGTGAACTTGGGATTGACCGCGATCGAAGGGGGTATGTATTGCGACGCCCCCGATCGACGGGATTCGGACGGGGGCACCAACATTTCCTCGTTCAGCAGCCACAGGCGATGCCCTCCCCCGGGGCGGTGAGCGGGTCCACGCGGTGGCGGGTGACGCCTGACGCGGTCTCCACCGGAAAGCCTTCCCTGGTCCAATACTCGAAGCCGCCCAGCATTTCCTTGACCCGGTAGCCGAGCCTGGCGAATTCCAGCGCCGCTCGGGTGGCGCCGTTGCAGCCGGGGCCCCAGCAGTACGTCACCACTGTCGCGTCCCTGGGGATCGTCGCGGGCGCGCGGGTGGCGATCTCGGCGGTGGGGAGATGGACGGCGCCCTGGATGTGGCCCTGGTCCCAGCTCTCCCGGCTGCGGGAGTCGATCACGACGACGGCCTGGGCCGTCAGGTCGGCGGCCACGTCGGAGACGTCGGTCTCGAAGGCCAGGCGGGCGGAGAAGTGGGCCACGGCTGCTGCGGTTCCTGACATTTCGCGATATTTCCCCTCTTGGGTGGGCTGATGCGACAGATGTTGCCAGGCGGCCAGAAGGCTAGATAGTGGCGTGAAAGCCCACTATCGTTAACATTCCGCCACCCCCTAGCGAGGTCCGATACCCGCAGGCGTTTTGTCGGGAGCGACCGCTATTGTCAGGAGCTATGGCATCGAACACCCCTGACCACCGCTCGCCGCTCCTCGTCTGGGGCGCACTGGTCATCGTCTACGTGGTGTGGGGATCGACGTACCTCGGCATCAAGATCACCGTCGAGACCGTACCGCCGATGCTCAGCGGATCACTGCGGTTCGTGACGGCGGCGCTGATCCTCGGCGGGATCCTGATCGCCCGCAAGGGCCGGGCTCCGTTCCGGATGACCCGCTCCGAGTTCGGCGGCGCCGCGCTGGTGGGGCTGCTGCTCCTGACCACCGGCAACGGCATGCTGGCCATTGCGGAACAGCACGTGTCCAGCGGGCTGGCCGCGCTGCTCGTCGCCTCCGTGCCGCTCTGGCTGGTGGTGTTCCGGTTCGTGGTCAGGGACCGTCCGAAGGTGCTGACGCTGGCCGGCGTGCTGGTCGGGTTCGGCGGCGTGGCGGCCCTGTCACTGAACGGCGGCGGCGGGCCGGCGAGCACCACCGGCATCGTGGTGGTCCTGGTGGCGTCGCTGTCGTGGTCGATCGGGTCGTTCCTGTCGGCACGGATCCCGATGCCGGCCAACCCGTTCGCGGCCAGCACGGTCGAGATGCTGGTCGGCGGGGCCGGGCTGGCCGTCACGGGGATGTCGGTGGGCGAACGGCTCGACGTCACGGCCGTCTCCGGTCGGTCACTGGCCGCGCTGGCCTACCTGATCCTGATCGGGTCGCTGGTCGGTTTCACCGCCTTCACCTGGCTGCTCGCCAACGCGCCGATCTCGCTGGTGTCGACCTACGCGTACGTGAACCCCGCTGTGGCGGTGCTCCTCGGCGCGCTCGTCGTGAACGAGCACGTGACCTCGCAGATCTTGCTGGGCGGGGTGGTGATCCTGCTGGGCGTCGCCCTCGTGGTATCCACGGAGCGACGGCCCAAAGCAGTACGACCCACGCCGGAAGAGGTCAGAGTTTAGAAGGCGTTGAGGATCGGGACGAGGTATTGCTCCTCGTAGTCGAGGTGCGCCTCCAGCTCGGTCGTGAGCCGTTCCACCTCCGCGAGCACCCGGTCGGCGGCCACGTCCGGCTCGCCGTCCGCGAGTAGCCGCTGGAGCTCGTCGAGGAGCCGGGCGACGGTCTCGTGCTCCGCACGCAGCCGTTCCATGACCTGGCCGAGCTCCGGATACCGCCCTTCGACCCCGGGGAACATCCGCGCGTCCTCGATGGTGTGATGGTGATGGAGGCCCTGGCACAGGGTCAGGCAGTTGACGCGCAACTGCACGCCCAGCCCGCCGGTCCCGGACGCGGCTACCTCCTTGCGGATCAGCCGCAGCTCCCGGCGGAACGCGTCGTGGACCGCGACCAGCATGTCACCCCCTCGGCCGGCGTTCGGACCGCCGCCGAGCGGGGTCAGCGCGACCACGGGGATGACCCGGCTCGTCTTCGCCTGGTAGGCGGCCCAGCCCGGATCCGTCTCGACCGCACGGGCGAAGGCGCTGTCGCGCTCCTCGCCTTTCAGGACGACCGCCTCCGCCTGGTAGGTGAAGACGCCGTCCTCCACCTGCACCCTCGGCTCGGCGAGCAGGTTGTGGTACCAGGCCGGGTGCCTGGGCGCCCCGCCGGCGGAGGCGATGATCAGCATCCGGCCGCCGTCCGGCAGGTAGCCGACAGGGGTGGTGTGGCCGGCGCCGGACCGGGCGCCGGTGGTCGTCAGAAGGAGCAACCGGGCGCCGTCGAACATGGCGACCTGTCCCTGGTTGGCGCGGAACTCGTCGATGATCGGCTGATTGAAGTCTTGGGGCATGCTCTGCTTGCTCTCCAGAAGTGAAAGTCACGGGGTTGGCCATGCGGGGGCGCACGGCACGCCGTACCGGCCTCGGGCGGAGAGCCTCGATGAGCACGCGGAAAGAGGCGGTCAGGCGATCGCCGGACCGTCGGGCAGCACAGGATTTCGCGTGCGGCGGTGATGCGGGGCACCACCGGGCGCGGGGACGACGCGCGGGCGCGCGATCAGATCAGGCGCTGCCTGTGAAGTGAGAAGTCACGACATCATCCCCTACAACCGGTGCCTCCATGCCGCCGACGTCCTCCGGCCGGCGACACGCGACAAGAGGCCCATTACAGGGCCTCACCCCGCGAACTGTCAACTCGCCTTGAAGGCCGCCGCGGCCGCGAGGAACACGTCGTTCGCCTCCGGATCGCCGATCGACACGCGGGCGCCCTCCCCCGCGAACGGCCGCACCGCCACGCCCTCGGCCGCGCACGCCGCCGCGAAGTCGAGCGTGCGGTCGCCGAGGCGCAGCCAGACGAAGTTCGCCTCGGTCAGGGGGACCGTCCAGCCCTGGGCGATGAGCGACTCGCGTACCCGGGTCCGCTCCTTGACCACCGTGTCGACCCGCTCCAGGAGCTCGTCCTCGGCGCGCAGGGAGGCGATCGCCGCTATCTGCGCGAGGTGGTTGACGGCGAACGGGATGATCGTCTTCCGTACGGCCGACGCCACCGCCTCGTGCCCCACCAGGTAACCGACGCGCAGCCCCGCCAGCCCGTACGCCTTGGAGAAGGTCCGCAGGACGCAGACGTTCGGCCGGTCGCGGTAGAGGGTGAGGCCGTCGGGCACGTCCTCGTCGCGCACGTACTCGCGGTAGGCCTCGTCCAGCACCACCAGCACGTCCTCGGGCACCCGGTCGAGGAACGCCACCAGCTCGGCCTCGCGGATCGCGGTGCCGGTGGGATTGTTGGGATTGCAGACGAGGATCATGCGCGTCCGGTCGGTGATCGCCTCGGCCATGGCGTCCAGATCGTGGTCCTCGCCGGCCAGCGGCACCCTGACGGACTCCACCCCGGACAGGTCGGCCAGCAGCGGGTACGCCTCGAACGACCGCCACGCGTAGATCACCTCACCGCCCGGCTCCCCCACCGCCTCGAACAGCTGCTGCGCCACGGTGACGGACCCCGCGCCGAGCGCGATGTGCTCGGCCGGCACCCCGAACCGCTCCGCGATGGCCTCCGTCAACCTGACCGCCCCCGGGTCGGGGTAGCGGTTGACCTGCCGCGCCCCCTCGGCGATCGCCTCGACCACGGACGGCAGCGGGTCGTAGGGCGACTCGTTGGAGGAGAGCTTGTACGAGCGGCCGTCAGCGGAGGTCACGGCCTTGCCAGGCTTGTACGCCGGCATGGTGTCCAGAATCGAGCGGAAACGAGGCATGGCTTCACCCTAGAAGAAGCCGACCTGCAAGGCAGCAGTGGGATCCGACCTGACATGAATATCAGTGACGAGCATGTCACCGACATTTTTGTCGGTTACATTGACATCATGAAGTTTGTGGGAAGGCAGGCCGAACTCCGGACGCTGGAGGAATGGTGGGACGAGCCAAACCCGCGTCCAGCACTGCTGTGGGGGCGTAGGCGAGTCGGCAAGACGGCGCTGCTCCAGTACTTCGCCCAGGGCAAACGGGCGATCTTCCACACCGGTGGAGGCCGTACGGCGCACCGCGAGCTGGCGGAGCTGTCCAGTCGTGTGGCATCCACCATCGCCTCACCGATGCGTGACCTCGTCGCGCGTCCTTACCAGACATGGGACGAGGCGCTGGACCACCTCGGCAGGGAAGCCGCCGACGAGCCGCTCCTGCTCATCCTCGACGAGTTCCCCGAGCTCATCACGGCGGCTCCCGAGCTCGAAGGCACCCTTCGCGCGTTCCTCGACCACTCGCACGGGCACACGCGGCTGCGCGTCATCGTGTGCGGCTCGGCCGTACGCATCATGCGGTCGATCCAGGAGTATCGGGCACCGCTCTATGGGCGTTTCGACCTGACCATGCAGCTGCACCCGTTCCGACCGCACGAGGCCGCCGCGATGCTGCCCGCCCTCTCGCCGGCGGACCGAGCGCTGGTGTATGGCATCGTGGGCGGAATGCCGCTCTACCTGTCTTGGTGGCGCTCTGAGCTGTCAGTCGAACGCAACCTGGCCCGGCTGGCTTGCCACCCCGACGCCAAGATGATCCGGGAAGGGGATCTCGTCCTGGCGACGGAGGCCGGTAAGGGCGTCCATCTGGCCGCCACGCTACAGGCCATCGCAGAGGGTTACACCAAGCACAACGAGATCGGCGACGCTGTCCGCGCCGATCCCAGCAGGACGCTCAGCGATCTGCTGGCTCTCCGGCTGGTCGAACGCATTCAGCCCGTCACCGAGAACGGACGCGGGCGGCGCAAGATCTACCGCATCTCCGACAACTTCCTCGCCTTCTACCTCGGCACATTGTCCCGTGTTCTGCCGGAGATCGATCGCGGGCTGGGCGACACGGTGTTGCCGGTCCTCATCGAGTCCTTGAACGACCACCTCGGGGCAGCCTGGGAGGAGGCGTTCCGCGACCACCTCCGGCTACGTGCTGCTGAGATCGGGCCGGATGTCGTGGCGATCGGCCCATGGTGGCAAGCTGACGGACAGCATCAGATCAATGCGGCCGTGCTGGCGGGCCGGTCGCGCCGGCCGGTCATGGTGGGCGAGGCCAAGTGGGCCAAGAAGGCCGACGGCGCGCGCATCGTTACCGGGCTGGCGGCGAAGGCGGCGCATCTGACGGGTGACGCTTCGGAGCTGCGGTACGCGGTGTGTGCCCGCGAGGAGATCACACACGCGCCGCATGACACGCTATGCGTCACCGCCGCTGACATTTTCGCCCTGCCATAAGATCCCAGCCGCTATTCCTTCAAGGAGCGCAGCATCGGGGGGTGGAGGAGTTCGGCGGGGCCGCGGCGGTGGAGTTTGGCCGGGCGGCCGCCGTCGCGGGTGGTGGTGGCGCCTGTCTCCACCAGGAAGCCCTCCGCCTTGGTGACCTTGCGGTGGAAGTTGCGGGGGTCCAGGGGGCGGCCCCAGACGATCTCGTACACGCGCCGCAGGTCCGCCACCGTGAACTCCGGGGGGCAGAAGGCGGCGCCCAGTGAGGTGTACTCCAGCTTCGCCCGCGCCCGTTCGATGCCGTCCAGCATGATGCGGCGGTGGTCGAAGGCCATCACCGACAGGGTGTCGACGGACTGCCAGCTCATGTGGGCCTTCTCCGAGGCCGGCAGGTCGGGGGCGAGGCCCAGGTAGGCGACGCTGACCACGCGCTGGCGGGGGTCGCGGTCCGGGTAGCCGTAGGTCTGGAGCTGCTCCAGGTGCACCGGAGCGCCGGGGAGGCCGGCGCGTTCGGCCAGGATGCGCTGGGCCGCCGCAGGGAGGTCCTCGTCGAGCTGGATGAAGCCGCCGGGCAGCGACCAGCGTCGCAGGAAGGGGGGATTGTCCCGGCGCCATACGAGCGCGCTCAGGGCCTGGCAGCGCACAGTGAGCACGACCAGGTCGACGCTGACCGGGATGCTCGGGACCATGGCAGGCACGTTACACGCCGGGCGGTCCGAGGCGTCCGAAGCGCCGGGAGCGATCACGCCACGATGCGGACGTGGAGTGGCTCCGTGGTGGCCTTGCCCGAGGGGAGCCGCACGCCGACCTTGACCCACTCGTCCGGCGGCACCTGGGTCCAGTCGAACGGTACCCAGGCCGTCTGCATGCCCTCCGGCAGGTCCTCCAGCGGGTCCTCGTCGAGCCAGCCCACCGCGGAGACCACCAGCTCCTTCAGCTCGTCCCCGTACTGGACGGTGATCGTGCCGTCCTTGAGGTGGTAGCCGCGCACCTCCATGCCGTCCTGGATGTCGCGGGAGCGCCGGATGGCGTCCACCGCGATCGGCCGCTGCCAGTCCTTGGTGATCTCCGTCTCCAGCGAGGGAGAGCCGCAGGTCATGAAATCGCTCCACATGTAGGAGACGATTTTCTGAACGTAGCGGCCGGCCATCGTGACGGCCTGGTCGAGACGTTCCTTGTCGGTCTTGCCGCGGGTGCCCTGCGGGGCGCACGGTTGGTCGCCCGAAGGCTCGAACGCCTCGACGTTCGCCCAGAGCTGCACGTCGTAGCCCGCCTGGAGCATCTGCTCACGGGCCGTGGACATCTCGCGGTAGTAGTCGCGCGTCGAGCCGTGGTAGGCCGTGCCGTACGTGGTCTCGCCGACGACGGAGCGCAGCCGCGCGTCGACCTCGGTGTCACGCTGGTCGGGCCAGAACAGGCCGACCTTGCCGGTGCCGCGGCTGTCCTGCGGCGCGATGATGCCCACCCCGGTCTTGGCCAGTGCCACGAACGCCTCGGCCACCTGCTTGGGCGTCTGCCCGAAGGGGACGCGCTTGCGGGCGTCGAGGTAGGGGCTGATGAGGATGGGCTTGCCCGGCAGCTCCTGCTCCACGATCTGGTGCTGCTCGGCGTACACCTTGAGGGTGGGGTTGTCCACGAGCGTGTCGGCCATCTGTACCTCGAACGGCTGGTACACGCCGCCGAGCGAGGCGCGGTCGGCGAAGCGCGCGCCGTAGTCCTGGAGGATGCGGCGGGTCAGCGTCCTGAGCGTGTCCATGTGCTTGTCGTTGGCCCTGGTCGGCGTCTTGGGGTCGCGCGGCGCGAGCGGCAGCGCCGGGAAGACCCGCACACCGAACTGCTCGCCGAGGTCGAGGAGCTGCGTCAGGCTGTCGGTGTCCGAGCCGGCGACGAGGATCATGTCGTACGGCCTGGGCTTGGTGAAGTCGCAGGTGGAGTCGTCGGAGCCGCCGTCCATCGGGGTGAGGACACGGAAGTACACCCGGTTGCCCACGGTGATCTTGTGTTCCATCTGGGAGCAGCGGAACAGGCCGGGCCCGAACGACTCGTCGGTGCGGTAGGCGTACACGCGGGAGACGCGGTTCTTCGGGTTGGCCTGCCGCAGATCGCGTTCGGCCGCGTCGCGGCAGCTCAGGCCGTCTTCCACGCAGTCCTTGTAGAGCGGGTCGAGCTCGCCGTTCTTGGTCTCCACGCGGCCTTCGTCGTCGGTGGTGCGGAACTGCAGGCCGTAGCCGATCCTGATGACCGTGTCGCCGCCGAGGTTGTGGATGTCCTCCAGTTGATGGCGCCAGGTGCAGCGGTTCGACTTGGGGGTGATCCAGTAGCCGGTGACGGCGTACGGGGCCTTCTCCTTGGTCTCGAACGTTCCACACTTGTCGGTGATCTCGCTCACCTTCGGCGTGGGATCCGTGCGGGTCGGCGTCGCCTTGACCTGCTGGCTGGCCTGCTTGGGAGGTTCGTCCTTGGGCAGCACGACGATCACCGCCGCGACGGCGGCCAGGATCGCAGCGCCGAGGAGCACGAGGAGCCAGCGCACGATGAGGAACCTACCGCCCTAGTGATCTGCCGAAGATAAACCGCTGGTTCTTGACGCCTAGTTCTTGACGCCGGCCCACGATTCGAGCTGGGCCACGAACCTCTTGGCCGAGTTGGGCCAGTGGTGGTTCGCCCGGGCCGCCGCGTAGCCGCGCGCGCCCTGCGCCCGCCGCTCCCGCACGTCGTCCCTCAGGGTCAGCACGGCCTGCGCCACGGCCTTCGGGTCCTCCCACGGTACGACGACGCCGCTGTCGTACCGCTCGACCAGCTCGACCGCGCGCGGGGACGGGGTCGTGATGACGGGGATGCCGTGGGCCATGTACTCGACGATCTTCGTGGGCATCGAGTGGCGGTAGTTCGGCTCGTCGTGCAGCAGGGAGAGCCCGGCCAGCGCACCGTCGAGCCGCTTCAGCGCCTCGTCGTTCGGCATGAAGTCGCGCCACTCCAGCAGGCCCTCCGTGACGGCCTGGTTGAGCACCGGACGGCTCTGCGGGTCGGCGTAGCCGATCAGCTCCACCCCCACCCGGTACGGCTGGAGCAACCGGGCCACTTCGACGGCGTCCATCACGCCCCGCGCCCTGGACAGCCAGCCCAGGTACACCACCCGGTCGTCGCCGGGCGGCGTGACCGAGTCGGGGACCCAGGTCTCGTTCGGCACGATCAGGTGGGCGTGCTTGAACCGGCCCGCGTAGGCCGTCTCGGCCAGCAGCAGGTGCAGGTGCCGCTCGGCCGTGCTCTCCAGCATCCGGGCGAGGAAGCGCATCGGGGGACGCAGCAGCGACGGCAGCCACGGCTTGAGCGAGAGCGTCGCCGGAGTGTCCTCGTGCACGTCCCAGACCACGGGCGGGCGGTTGCGCACACCCCAGATCGCGAACAGCAGCTCGGGGTCGTGCACCAGCACGAGATCGACCTTGCGCCGCATGCGCTTGAACAGCTTGCGGGCGGCCCAGACCGCGGCCACGCGTCTACGCTGCGCGGCCCTGGGCAGATCGACGCCGGTGACCCAAGGACGGGGTACGAGACCGTGGGCGGTGAACGAGGCGGCATACGTGACCTCATGACCAGCATCCACGAGGGCACGGATCTGCCTATGCAGAATCCTCGCGTCCTCGGGGTTATGCACCACCGTCATGACGAGCACGTGCACTGCGCGCAACCCTCCGTCGCTACAGCCGCTCGACGCGTTCACCCTCGGTGAGAACACCGCGGGTGTCGAGCACGAGCCTGGCCTTCGCCTCGACCATGTCGAGGTCGAACGCGGCGTGCTGCTGCAGCAGCAGTGTCACGTCGGCGTCGATCACGGCCTCGGCCAGATCTTCTTCCCGTGGCACCGGAGTGCCGTCTACGGACCATTTGTGAACATAAGGATCAATGAACGAAAGATCGGCGCCCAATTCCAGCAGCGCACGCGCCACCGGCAGGGCCGGGGTCTCCCGCTCATCGGCGATGTCCGGCTTGTAGGTCACGCCGAGCATAACCACCTTGGCACCATTTACGGGCTTTTTATGCCTGTTCAGCAGACGCTGTACCCGTGCCACCACATAGGACGGCATCCGCTCGTTGATCTCCTGGGCCAGCTCGACGAACCTGAACGGGTAGCCGAGCTTGCGCACCGTGTAGGACAGGTACGACGGGTCGACGGGGATGCAGTGCCCGCCGACGCCAGGACCGGGCAGGAACTTCTGGAAGCCGAACGGCTTGGTGGCCGCGGCCTCGATCGACTCCCACAGGTCGATCCCCAGCTCGTCGCAGAAGATCGCCATCTCGTTGACGAGGGCGATGTTGACGTGCCGGTAGGTGTTCTCCAGCAGCTTGGCCATCTCGGCCTCGCGGGTGCCGCTGACCTGCACGACCTGTTCGATGAACTGGCCGTAGAACGCCGTCGCGCGGTCGCGGCAGGTGTTGGTGTAGCCCCCGACCACCTTGGGCGTGTTGCGCAGCCCGAACTTGGGGTTGCCCGGGTCGATGCGCTCGGGCGAGAAGGCCAGGTGGAAGTCTTCCCCCGCCACCAGACCCGAGCCCTCGAGGATCGGGCGGGCCACCTCGTCGGTGGTGCCCGGCCACGTCGTGGACTCGAGCACGACCAGCGTGCCCTTGCTCAGATTGCGCGCGACCGACCCGGTGGCGCCCTCGACGGAGGAGAGGTCCGGACGGTGGTCCTCATCCAGCGGAGTGGGCACGCAGATGACGATCGTGTTGCTCCGGGCCAGCACGGTTTCGTCGAGCGTGGCGCTGAACCCGTTGGCCAGCATGTGCTCGAGGTCGGCGTCGGTCAGGTCATCGATGTAGGACTGCCCGGCGTTGAGCGCCTCGACCTTGCGAGCGTCGACGTCCACGCCGACGACCCGCATGCCGGCGGCAACCGCCTCCTTGGCGAGCGGCATGCCGACGTAGCCCAGACCGATGACAGCCAAGTCGATTTCTGTCACAGCTGTGCCTTCGAGAGCCGGAAACAACACTTCATGGTCGCAAAGGTTATCTCAAGTCCACCTAGCTCACGCCTAATGCGACCGAACCAGTCCGAACCGACAGCCAATCCCAAGGTCATGATTCGGTAATGGATCGGTAGAGGGCCCGGTAAGTTTCGGCAACGCGGCCCCAAGTACGCTTGGCGGCCACCTCGGCCCGGCCCGCCTCACCCATCGCCGCGCGCCTGGCAGGGTCCTCCCTGAGGCCGGCGAGCGCCTTGGCCAGCGCGGCCGGATCGCCCGGCGGCACCAGCAGCCCGGCGCCGTCGGAACCGACCAGCTCGGACAGCGCGGGCAGGTCGCTGAGCACGACCGGCTTGCCGAGCGCCATCGCCTCGACCGGCTTCAACGGCGTGACGAGCCGGGTCACCCGCAGGTCCTCGCGCGGGCAGGAGAAGATGTCGATGGCCGCCTGGGCCTGCAGGGCCTCGTCGGGGCCCACCCGTCCCGGCAGGAGCGCGTTCGTCAGCCCCAGCTCCCCGACCAGCTCCAGCAGGGCCTCACGCTCGGTGCCGTCGCCCACGATGAGCACCCGCACCGGCGAGCCCTCGTCGCGCAGCAGCGCCGCGGCCCGCAGCAGCGTCGCGAACCCCTCGTAGCCCACGATGCTGGACACCGAGCCGACGACGATCTCGTCCCTCGCGATGCCCATCGCCGACCTGAACGTCTCGCCGTCGTAGGCGGCCGTGAGCAGCGAGTCGTCGACCGCGTTGGGCGCCAGGAAGATCCGCTCCCTGGGCACGCCCCGCTCGACGATCTCCGTGGCCATCGTCTCGGCCAGCGTGACGACCGCGTCGGCCTCGCGCATCAGGAACGCCTCGCGCTCGCGCTGGAGCACGTGCCGCTGGCTGCCGATCCGGCCGGGGTCGCGGGAGGCCCAGGTCTCCTCCAGGAAGCCGCGGACCTCGTAGACGAACGGCGTGCCCGTCCGCTCTCGTACGGCGTGCGCGATGGAGCCGTTGCGGTGGTCGGTGGCGGCGTGCAGCACCTGGGGCCGGAGCTCCGCGACGAGCTTGGTGACCCCCTCGGCGCCCCTGATGATCCGCCCCCGGGTCTCGAACGGCATCTCACCGTGCCCGTCGGGCAGCAGCCGGTAGTAGGGGATCCCCTCGAGCTCCTCGAACGGCGGCGCGTCGGCGTGCCCCTGCAGCATCGGCCAGCCCCAGCTGGTCACCACGTGCGGATCCAGGCCCTTGGCCTGCTGCGCCATGACGATGCGGTGCGTACGGACCGTGTAGCCGGCCTGTGTGTACGGCAGGGCGTTGGTGACGCAGTGGAGGACCCGCCCGGCCACCCGGTCCACGACGGCCACCTTGGGGCCCGGCGGGATCGGGTCGGGGCTGATCGCGGCCAGCTCACCCCGGTAGTAGGCGGCCCTGCGCTTGACGAAGGGGTATTTGGTGTGGGCTTCGAGCACGGCCGCGGCCTCGGTGATCCGGCCCTGGTCCCAGTGCTCCTTGGCCTCGTCCCATGGCCCCTTGAGCACCCGCATGCTGAACTTGCGGACCGCGCGCCTGGCCCGGCGGGCGACCGGCCAGGCGAGCTTGCCCACGACGGGGCGGAGCACCGGCGGGAGCGACTCGGCCGCCGCCTGCGCGACGCGCACCGGATCGGCCTTCACCTTCGTCATGACGACGCGGGAGACGATGATCGGATGCTGTACGAAGCCCCTGAGAAGGCCGCCGACACCGGCACGGGCGGACTTGGCGGATACCTTGCCGTCAGGTCTGGGAGAGTCTTCACGACTGGCGTCGGATGCCACGCGGTGACCGTACCATAGGCAGCGTTTTTTCCCTTCCGCTATGAAAGGCGAGGTCAATGAGGGAGAACCCCCTGGTCCTGCACGTTCTGGGCGCCCGTCCCAATTTCGTGAAAGCGGCCCCGGTGGTGCGAGCACTCGGTGAACTCGGCGTGCGGCAGGGCATCATTCACACCGGTCAGCACTACGACGCGCTGATGTCCGACGTGTTCTTCGCCGATCTGGGACTTCCGGAACCGGTGGCCAACCTCGGGGTCGGCTCGGGCAGCCACGCGAAGCAGACCGCGGCGCTGCTCGTCGGCCTGGAGGAGGTCGTCCTCGAGCACGATCCCGACCTGGTGGTGGTCTACGGCGATGTGAACTCGACGCTGGCCGCGATCCTCGTCTGCGCCAAGCTGGGGATCCGCACCGCGCACGTCGAGGCGGGCCTGCGCTCGTTCGACCGGGGCATGCCGGAGGAGGTCAACAGGATCGTCACCGACTCCCTGTCGGACCTGCTCTTCGCCACCTCGCCCGACGCGCTGTCGCATCTGGCGGCCGAGGGCGTGCCCGCCGCCAAGGTGCACCTGGTGGGCAATCCCATGATCGACAGCCTCTTCTCCGCGCTGCCCTCGCTGGACCCGGCGCCCGTGGTGGCGCGGCTGGGCATACCGGCTCGTTATGCCGTGGCGACCCTGCACCGCCCGGCGAACGTGGACACCCCCGAGGCCGCCAAGGAGCTGGTCTCGGCCGTCCTGGACGTCGCCCGCCAGATCCCGATCGTGGTGCCGATCCACCCCCGGGGGCGTACCCGGCTGGCCGAGGCGGGCCTGGTCGACGGCCCCTCGGTCAAGGTCATCGAGCCGCTGGGCTACGTGGACTTCCTCTCGCTCGTCCGGGGGGCCGCGCTGGTGGTCACCGACTCGGGCGGGGTGCAGGAGGAGACGACGATGCTGGGCGTGCCGTGCCTGACGGTCCGGCCCAACACCGAGCGGCCGATCACGATCACCCACGGGACGAACCGCCTCGTCACCCCGGCCCTGCTGCCGGCCGCCGCCGGGAAGGCCCTGTCCGACGGGGCCGCGACGCCGTCGGGCGAGCTGCCGCCGCTGTGGGACGGCGCCGCCGGGCCGCGCATCGCCCGGGTCATCTCGGCCTGGCTCAAGGGGGACAACCTCTCGCCCGCCGCGCAGGGTGTGCGTTCCGAATAAGCCCCTCATTCCGTACGGTCCCCGCCGTACCATGACATACCTCCGCTAAGCGATAAGGCGCGTATCCCCATGGCCGAAACCCCCGAAGAGCCCACGTACCAGCGACTCGGTCCGGTGAACTGGCTGCCCGAGGAGCGCAAGCTCGTCGAGCGCTACGAGGCGGAGGTCAGGGAGCTGCGCCGCCGGCTGGAGATAGCCGAGGCCAAGGCCGCCTACGCCACCTGGAAGCTGGCGGCCACCCAGGCCAAGCGGACGTTCAAGCTGGGTGAGGCGCTGGGGTCGAAGAGTCCGGGCAAGGTGCTGGAGGCGGTCAGGTCCAAGGACCGGGCGCCCGTGGCACCGACCCCGGTCACCGAGGCCGTCGAGACGGCCAACCACCGGCCGCCGCTGGTCGAGGTGCCGACCGTGAAGTGGCCGACCGGGCCGGTGAACCGGCCCGACCTCAAGGTGGCCGTCATCCTGGACGACTTCTCGCGGATGGCGTTCAAGTACGAGTGGGACCAGATCGAGTTCGGGCTCAAGGACTGGCCGGAGATCTTCGCCGAGAAGCGGCCCGACCTGCTGTTCTGCGAGTCGGCCTGGCACGGGAACCAGGGCCGCTGGCGCTACCAGATGACCGGGACGAACGCCCCCAAGGACCCGCTGCGCGACCTCGTGGCGTGGTGCCGCGCCGAAGGGATCCCGACGGTCTTCTGGAACAAGGAGGACCCGCCGAACTTCGAGTTCTTCATCGACACGGCCAAGCTGTTCGACTACGTGTTCACCTGCGACGGTGACATGGTGCCGAAATATCGGGAAACTCTGGGCCACGATCGGGTGGACGTGCTCCAGTTCGCCGCCCAGCCCCGCGTGCACAACCCGATTCAGCAGCGGCAGGGCCGCCTGCACGACGTCGTCTTCGCCGGCATGTACTTCCGCGACAAGCATCCCGAACGCCGCGAGCAGATGGAGACGGTCGTCGACCCGATCCGCGAGCTGGGCCTGCACATCTTCGCCCGCAACGGCGAGGTCGACGAGAAGTACGCCTGGCCGGAGAAGTATAGACCCCACATCGTGGGCGAGCTCCCCTACGACCAGATGCTCGCGGCCTACCGCATGTACAAGGTCTTCCTCAACGTCAACTCGGTGCTCGACTCGCCCACGATGTGCGCGCGCCGCGTGTTCGAGCTGTCGGCCTGCTCGACGCCGGTCGTCTCGGGCTGGTCCCGGGCGATCGAGGAGACGTTCGGCGAGCTGCTGCCGATCGCCCGCGAGCCGGTCGAGTCGTACAACCAGGTGCTGCACCTGATCAACAGCCCGGAGCTGCGGGCCCGCATGGGGCACCTGGCGATGCGTGAGGTGTTCGACAAGCACCTGTTCACGCACCGGGTGGACCAGATACTCCAGTTCCTCGGGCGGCCCGTCTCGACGCGGCCCCGGTCGATCTCCGTGGTGCTGCCGACCAACCGGGCCGCGCAGATCGAGCACGCGATCTCCTCGGTGGCCAAGCAGATCCACCGGCCGCTGCAGCTGGTCATGGTCCTGCACGGCCTGGACATCGACCCGGTGGTGGTGGCCGACAAGGCCCGCATGGCGGGCATCTCCGACGTCGTCGTGCTGCCCGCCTCGGCCGAGCTGTCGCTGGGCGCCTGCATGAACCTGGGCATCTCCGCCGCCGAAGGCGAGCTGATCGCCAAGATGGACGACGACAACCTGTACGGCGAGCACTACCTGTCGGACCTGGTCAGGGCGTTCGACTACACCGACGCCGAACTCGTCGGCAAGGGCGCCCACTACGCCTACTTCGAGGGCCTCAACACCACCATGCTGCGGCTGCCGGGGCTGGAGCACCGGTACTCCTTCCTCGTGCAGGGCGGGACGTTCCTTGGCAAGGCGGACATGTTCCGGTCGTACGGCTTCGCGGACATCACCCGGGGCGAGGACACGCACCTGGTCCGCAGGCTCAAGGAGGACAGCGTCAAGATCTACTCCGCGGACCGGTTCAACTTCGTCTACTGGCGCAGCGCCGACGCCGCCATGCACACCTGGCAAGCCGACCACATCAAGCTCACCCGGAACGCACAGTTTTCCTTTGTGGGGCGGCCGGACTCTCACGTGCTTATTTGATTTTGTTTTACGGCCGGCCCGGTGGGCCCCAAGCACCGTACGGGGCTGGGGCCTGTCCAGGGGCACGCTTCTCCGGTGGAGCGGGCTAGTCGCCGTGACGTGCGTCTTCTTGGCCGGTGGAGTTGTCGCCGCTCTTCCGCCGTACGTCAGACGGGGTAGTTCTTCAGCTTGATGGCGTTCGCCGCCTTCGTGGTCAGGTTGTCGAGCAGGCGGCTGAACACCTTCGTCGTCAGGATTCTGTAGGCGGCGTCGCGGATGGTGATTCCCCTGCGCGTCTTCGGGGCGAAGAAGCCGCCCGCGTTGCCGGCTATGCGCTGGCACGCCTTGGTGTACGGGCGGATGGCCGTCTCGTAGGCGGCGAAAGCCGCTTCGTGCTCGCCGTCGGCCGCGGCCAGTTCGCCGGCCAGGACGTAGGAGGCGATCAACGACATGCCCGCGCCCATGCCGCCCACGGTGGCACCGTAGCCCGCGTCTCCCACCAGGGCCACCCTCCCCTTGGTGTAGTGGTCCATGTGGACCTTGCTGATCGAGTCGAAATAGAAGATGCTCGACCCGTCGAGCGCCTCCAGGTGGGTCGGCATCTCCCAGCCCATTCCCGCGCAGGCCTTCGCCACGAGTCGCTTCTGCTGGGCGATGTCCCTGTGGTCGTAGGCCAACGGCGGAGAGGTGAAGACGAGGGTGACGCCGCCGCCTTCCGGGGTGGCGTTGACCGCGGCGCCCCGGCCGGGCTCGCTGTAGATGACCGTGCGGTTCACGGGGTTCAGAAGATCCGGCACGCTGTAGAGGGCGACGTAATAGCCCGAGGACTTGACGTAGTCGTCCTCGGGGCCGAAGGCGAGGCGCCGGACGTTCGAGTGCATGCCGTCGGCACCGATCACCAGGTCGTAGGTGCTCTTCCTGCCGCTGTCGAGGGTGACCTCCACGCCGTCGGCGGTCTCCGTGAGCGTGGCGATCGAGTCGTTGAAGATGTACTCGGCGCGGTCCTTGGTCAGGTTGTACAGCAGGCGGCTCAGGTCGCCCCGGGCGATCTCCACGGTGCCGCCGGCGAACGAGGCGGGCAGGGACACCTTCGTGGCGCCGGTGCCGTCGATGATCTCCAGGGGGCCGGGGGCGGTCTGCCAGCGGCGGATCTCCTCCAGGATGCCCATCCGCTTCAGCATGGTCATGTGGGCCTCGCCGCGGAAGTCGACCGCCTGGCCGCCCTCGCGCAGGGCCGGGGCGCGCTCCACGACCGTGACCCGGTGGCCGGAGCGGGTCAGCCAGTAGGCGAGCGCGGGGCCCGCCAGGCTGGCGCCGGAGATCAGGATGTTCTTGCTGTTCATCGGGGTGCTCCCTCGTCGTCGTCTTCCGATGACAGGAAGCCTCGGCGAGGGCGCGCACCGCGCACGCACCAGCCACGCACCGGTGCGGTCAGGGCGGTGTCAGCGGGTGATGCGGGCCAGGTTCTGGTCGGCCAGGCCGGCGAGTTCGAACAGGTCGGCGGGCTCCACCTGCTGCCCGACGACGAGCATGCTCATGATGACCTTGCCGCGCCGGATGACCACCGAGCCGACCTGCGCGTCGCTGTGGCCGCCCGACGCGGTGGTCAGGTAGGCGCGCGACTCGTCGCCCCGCCTGGGCATGTCCAGTGCGCGCGTGCGGTAGGTCACCCGGGTGCCGTGCACGACGGCCCCGTAGGCGGCGCACTGCGCGGGCAGCGGCGCGGGGAAGGCGGAGGCGGGCATCGACACCAGCGCCTGGGTGATCGAGCCCCGGTCAGAGGAGAACGCGACCACGGCGGCGGGCGCGCGGCCGACCTCGGGCTTGGCGGCGTCGAGCCGGGCGGCCCCGGCGCACTCGGGCCGGTCGAGCTTGGCCTGGCGTACGGCGTCGAGCCCCTGCTTGGTGGACTTGAGCGCGCCGAACGCCCCGATCTCCGGCCCGTACGCCAGGCTCATGCCCTTGGGGGTGGGCAGCAGGCCGGCCCGGAGCCTGGCCGCGCCGGGCGCGGGCCGGGACGGGGACGGCGAGGCCGGCGGGGGCGCGGACGGCTTCGGGGGCGCCTCCACGACCTCGTCGGCGGCACATCCCGACATGACCATCATGCTCAGACAAAGGATGGAAAAGGCCTTAAGCATGAATTCTCCACCTCACTCAAGCGACTTACCATAAAACGCTAGAGGAAGCGCAGACTGACGAGCTGAGTAACGGCGCTATTCGCGGAATTCAGGGGTTTCGCGAACTACCTCGGAGTTTGCTCCATTGGGCGTGGGTGGTGCGGGTACGACTTGCTCCGCCGCGGGCCGGTTGAGCAGTGTTCTGGCCAGGCCCAGACCGGCGCCGCCGAGCGTGAGCGCCTTGGCCAGCATCTCCTCCACGCCCTGAGCACCGTTGAGCACCACCATGTGCTCGACGTTGCCGAACGCCTTGGCGCCCGCCTCGACCACCTCCGGCCAGCGCTCGGCGAGCTGCTGGGCGACGACCGCCTCCTGGTTGCTGGCCAGCGCGTCGGCGCGGGCCTTGATGGCGTCGGCCTGCGCCAGGCCCTTGGCCCGCGCCGCGTCCGCCTCGGCCATGCCGCGCAGCCTGGTCGCCTCGGCCTCGGCCTCCCCGCGCAGCCGGATGCCCTCCGCCTCGGCCTGAGCCCGCGACACGGCGGCGCGCCGGTCCGCTTCGGCGAGCGTGACCTGCTCGTAGGCCCGCGCGTCGGCCGGTTTGCGTACCTCTCCTTCCAGGCGCTTCTCGGCGAGCTGCGCCTCCAGCTCGGCGGCCGTCGTCTGCTGGACCACGACCTGCTGGCGCGCGGTGGCGTCGGCGAGCGGCCCGGCCTGCTTCGCCTCGGCCGAGGCCCGGTCCATCTCCGCCTGGTAGCCGGCCTGCCGGATGCGGGCCTCGCGGATCGCGGCCGACTTCTTGATCTGGGCCTCCTGCTCGGCGGTGTTGGCTTCCTGGTCGCGCTGCGCCTCGGCGGTCCTGGCCAGCGCCGACACGGCGGCGGCGTGCGGGCGGCCGAGGTTGAGGATGTAGCCGGTGGCGTCCTCGATCTCCTGGACCTGCATCGAGTCGACGATCAGGCCGAGCTTGCTCATCTCGTCGGAGGAGGAGGTGCGGATCTCGTTGGTGAGCGCGTCGCGGTTGATGATCAGGTCCTCGACCGTGAGGTTGCCGATGATCGAGCGGAGGTGTCCGGAGAAGAGCTGGTGCGTCTTGTCGTCCACGGTCTTCTGCTGATCGAGGAAGCGCCGCGCCGCGTTGGCGATGGAGGCGAAGTCGTCGCCCACCTTGTAGATGACCACCCCGCGTACGTGCACGGGGATGCCCTGCTTGGTCACGCACTTGACTTCGAGCGCGGAGACCCGGCTGTCCAGCGAGATGCGGCGCGCGGTCTGGAACCCGGGGACGACCAGCGCGCCCTTACCCGTGACGATCTTGAAGCCGAGGGTCTCCCTGCCGCGCGCGCCTAAGCCGGAGATGATGATCGCCTCGTTGGGCTCGGCGACGCGCCAGACCAGTTTGAAGGCGACGATGGCGACGAGGGCCAGAGCGGCGACGATGCCGATGAAGATCAAGTCCATGGCTACTCCCAGGAAGAAGTCACTGCCGACCAGACTTCCCGGCTCACCTTTTTGTGATGGTACGCCGGTTTATTGCGCTTTTCCAGAAGATTCGGAACCGTTCGGGGCCGCGCCGTTGAGCAGCGCCCGGGCCAGGCCGAGGCCGGTGCCGCCGAGCGTGAGCGCCTTGGCGAGCATCTCCTCCACGCCCTGAGCGCCGTTGAGCACCACCATGTGCTCGACGTTGCCGAACGCCTTGGCGCCCGCCTCGACCACCTCGGGCCAGCGCTCGGCGAGCTGCTGGGCGATGACCGCCTCCTGGTTCTCCTTCAGCGCCTGGGCCCGCGCGCTGATGGACTTCGCCTCCGCCAGGCCCTTGGCCTGCGCGGCCTCCGCCTCGGCGAGCCCGAGCGCCTTCGCCGCCTCGGCATGGGCGAGCCCGCGCGCCTTGGCGGCCTGGGCCTCGGCCTCTCCCGCCACCTTGGTGGCCGCGCCCGCCGCCTCGCCGCGCAGCCGTACGGACTCGGCGTCCGCCGCGGCCGCCTGCTTGACCTGGGAGGCCTGCGCGACGGCCCGCAGCTCGGTCTCCTTGGCCTCCGCCTCGGCCTGGGCGATGCGGGCGTCGCGTTCGGCCTGGGAGAGCGTGACGGTCTCGTACGCCTTGGCGTCGGCGGGCTTGCGCACCTGCGACTGCAGCCGCTGCTCCGACAGTTGCGCCTCCAGCTCGGCGGCCCTCGTCTCCTGGACGACGACCTCCTGCCTGGCGGTCGCCTCGGACAGCGGGCCCGCCTGCCTGGCCTTGGCCGCCGCCTGGTCGATCTCGGCCTGGTAGCCGGCCTGCTGGATCTTGGATGCGCGTACGGCGGCCGCCTTGCGCGCGGCGGCGGCCTGCTCGGCCTCGGTGGCCTCCTGGTCGCGCTGGGCCTCGGCGATGCGGGCCACGGAGGCGACCTTGGCGGCGTGCGGCTTGCCCAGGTTGACGATGTAGCCGGTCTCGTCGTCGATCTCCTGGATCTGCAGCGAGTCGACGATCAGGCCCAGCTTGCTCATCTCGTCGGCGGCCGACGCCCTGGTCTCGCTGGTCAGCCGCTCCCTGTTGAGAATCAGGTCCTCGACGGTCAGGTTGCCGATGATCGAGCGCAGGTGGCCGGTGAACAGCTCGTGGATCGCGCCGGTCATGAAGTCCTGCTGGTCGAGGAAGCGCCGGGCGGCGTTGGCGATCGAGGACAGGTCGTCGCCCACCTTGTAGATCACCACGCCGCGGATGTGCACGGGGATGCCCTGCTGGGTGACGCAGGAGACCTGGAGATTGGCCGCCCTGGTGTCCAGGCGCAGCCTCCTGGCCGTCTGGAAGCCGGGCAGCACGGCCGCGCCCTTGCCGGTAATGATCTTGAAGCCGAGGCTGTCCGGGCCCTCACTGCGGCTGCGCGCGGCGAGACCGGAGATGATCAGGGCCTCGTTGGGCTCGGCGACCCGCCAGACGGCCTTGAAGAGCAGGATCAGCACGATGACGGCGACGAGGATGCCACCGCCGAGAAGATAGGGCTCGGGGGACATCGGGGCCTCCCTAGACGAGTGCTCGGGCCACGTAGACCGTCCGCGGCGGGAAGTAGTCCACCACGATCACGATCGTCCCGACGGGGAACTCCTCATCAGGCACGGTCGGATGAGCGTAGAAAGCCTCGACGCCTCCCCTGACCGGCACCATGACCTCGCCGACGAGACCAGGGCCGATCTTGCCTGTGACCCTGCCCTGCTTGCCGACCACCGGACTCCCCCCGTCGTGATATTTCGGACGCTACTCCAAACAGGCATTCGCGGTAATAGGTCACGCAAAATGTTTCTCGAAGCACTGCGCGGGAGGACGCGGCTTTTACCCGGAGTCGTGATGATCAGCGCATGAGTGACATGAACGCACACTCGGCGCGCGACCTCGGGATGAACCGGCCTATTACCCGCCGCGACTTCTTGGACGGCGTCGCCGTGGTGGCAGGGACGGTGGCCCTGGGCGCGTCGGCGGGCTGCGCGCCGCGGCCGGGCGGATCGGCCGTCATCGGGACCCAGGCGCTGCTCGTGCCCGAGGACGTGGTCTCTCCGGCGAGCCTCACCGGACTGCGGGGCGGCACGCCGGAGGCGCTCAGCGTGCCCCACGCGCTCCGCGACGGCCGCTTCTGGGAGCACGCCGGCTCCCCTGTGCCCACGGACGAGCACTACGACCTGGTGGTGGTCGGCGGGGGCATCAGCGGGGTGAGCGCGGCCTTCGAGTGGCGCCGGCAGAGCCCGGAGGCCCGCATCCTGATCCTGGACAACCATGACGAGATCGGCGGGCAGGCGCGGCGCAACGAGTTCCGCCCCACCGGGCGCGACGGGGTGCTGGTCGGCTGCGGCGGCTCCCGGTCGATCAAGACGCCCTCGGTGTGGACGCCGGAGGGCAAGGAGCTGCTCGACCTGCTCGGCGTCAAGCTGGAGAGGCTGGGCGGGTACCTCGACCGGCACCTGTACGCCGGGCTCGGGATGCACCGCAGCGTGATGTGCGACCGGGAGACGTTCCGGGCCGACCATCTCGTCCGCCTCACCCCGGGTGTGGAGCCCAGGCAATGGGTCAAGCGGCTGCCGGTCGCCGAGCAGGCCAAGAAGGACCTCGTCATGCTGCACGAGAACCCGCCGGACTGGTTCCCCGGACTGTCGCCGGAGCGGAAGGAAGAGCGGCTGGCGGAGCTGACCTACTCGGACTTCCTGCTGAAGGTCTGCCGGGCGCACCCCGACGTCGAACTGTTCCTCCGGACCATGCCGAGCGTCGCATGGGGGTACGGCACGCAGGCGTTCGGCGCGATCGACGCCTGGGGCAGCGACTACCCCGGTTTCGGCGGCCTGGGGCTGGACACCGGCAAGCCGTCGCGGTTCAGCTCGCCCAGCGTGAAGAAGGAGTGGAAGGTCGCCGACCCGTACGTCTACCACTTCCCCGAGGGCAACCAGGCGCTGGTCCGCATGATGGTGGGCCGGATGATCCCCGGCTTCGCCGGCTCCACCACCATGGACGGCATCACCACCACCTCCTTCGACTACGGCCGGCTCGACCAGCCCGCGAACCGGGTCCGCTTCCGGCTGTCGAGCCCCGTCGTCTTCGCCCGCAACGACGGCGCACCCGACGCCGCGACCACCGCGACCGTCGGCTACTTCGACGGCCACCGGGTCCGCACGGTCCGCGCCGGAGCGGTCATCCTGGCCTGCTGGAACATGGTCATCCCCTACCTCGTCACCGAGCTGCCCGACGACCAGAAGCAGGCGCTGCGCGACGCGGTCAAGATGCCGGTGCTGGACGCCGCAGTGCAACTGCGCGGCTGGGAGGCGTGGCGGCGCCTCGGCATCGACCGCACCCGCTGGACGGGCGCCTACTGGTGCCTGTCGGAGCTCGACCACCCGGTCGGCATGCCCGGCTACGACCACCCGAAGGACCCGGGCGAGCCGATCAGCGTGCGCATGCTGGCCGCGACGTGCCAGTCGGAGCTGGGTCCGGGGCCGGGCGCCGCCGTCGGCCGACAGGAACTGCTCAAGACGCCCTACAACCGGCTGGAGTACACCATCCGCGACCAGCTCGCCCGGCTGCTCGGCCCCGGTGGCTTCGACCCGGCCACGGACGTCGAGGCGATCACGGTCAACCGCTGGGGCCACGGGTACGCCCCGGAGTACTGCCGCCCGTGGCACTCCTTCTACCCCGACGGCCCGTTCCCCGCCGACACCGCGCGCCGGCGGTTCGGCAGGATCGCGATCGCCAACTGCGACTCCGTGCCGGCCGCCCGCGCCGACGCGGCCATCACCGCCGCACATCTGGCTGTCAGCGAGCTGCGGACCTGAGGCCGCGGATCGTCGGTCAGCCCGCCGAGGAGCCGCCGTCGAGCGCGTCGAGGCTGGACTGCCAGAGCCGTTCGGCCAGGCCGGGGTCGGACATCGTGTCCGGGACCCGCTCCGGGGCCTGCTTCGCGAAGTAGCGCCCGACCCGCTTCTCGCCGTCGGCGTGCGTCGCCAGGTGCACCAGCGTGCGCGCGCCGTACTCGGGCGGCTTGGCGTATCCGGGCACGGCCAGGAACATCCGCATGATCCACGTCTCCGCCGCGAACCCGCTGCGGATCACGCCCGGATGGAAGCAGGTGGCCGCCACCCCGCGCGCCGCCAGCGCGACGGTGAACAAGGCATTCGCCTGTTTCGTATCGCCGTACTGGAGCCAGCCGTTCCATCGTCGCTGCTCACGGGATAGGTCGGCCGGATCGAGCCGGCCGCTTCTGCCTGCCCGCGAAGAAGTGGTGACTACCCTGTCGACCCGATCTGTAAGAGAATGGGTCAGCAGAAAGGGGGCGAGATGGTTGACCTGAATCATCAGTTCGTGCCCGTCCACCGTAATCTGGCGCCGCGGACTCATCACGCCCGCGTTGTTGGCCAGGACGGCAATGCGCTCATAACGCTCACGCAGCACCGCCGCCAGCCGACGAACGTCGTCAAGCGATGTGTAATCGCAGGTCAATACATCGGCTTCGGATCCGCCCAGCCCGTCGGCCACGGCCTTGAGCCGAGACTCGTCCCGGCCGACGAGCACCACCCGGTGCCCCCGTCGTGACAGCTCGGCCGCCGCCGCGGCGCCGATGCCGGCACTTGCCCCAGTAATCACGCTAATCAACGCGTTCCTTCCCCTGCGCCGGAAGCATAAACGGTGCTAGTCTCCTGTGCGATCTTCCGGAGGTGTGTTTACACAGAGTGTGGAAATGCCCCTCGACTCCGAGGTTGGGACATGGGCTCGCAAAACCGGTCAATTCGGTTCAAGATCTTCTTATTGCTGCTGCTACCCCTCCTGTCTCTGAGTGCGCTCTGGGGCTTTGCCCTCAATCTCACCGTGGGTGACGGTCAGGCCATATCGAGAGCCAACACGCTTTATCGCACAATCGGTATCGCCTCCACCGACCTGGGCTTACAGCTCCAAGCCGAGCGGGCCCAATCGGCCGTGGCGGTCACCACCCGTCAACTCACCCAAGAACTCGGCACGCAGCGCGCACGCACCGACAAGTCCGTCGCCGGCTTCCACCAGTCCGCCGTAGAGGCGGGCGACGCGATCAAGGCCGAGCTGAGCCGCCCCCTCGACGCCGTCAACGGGGAGCTGAACCGGCTCGGCTCCATCCGCGCCGACATCGACGGCGGCATCAGCTCCCGGCTGACGAGCCTCAACGAGTACAACCGGGTCCTCGATACCATCATCCGGCTCTACGACCACCTCGTCGCGCTACCCGACCTGCAGATCTTCCAGCAGGCGTTGTCGCTGCAGGCCATGGGCAGCGCCCGGGAGACCGTCGCCAGGGAGCACGCGCTGATCAGTGGCGCGCTCATCGACCACCGGCTGACCGAGCCAGAGCTCACCGCATTCACCGGATACGTCGCGACCCGCAAGTTCCTCAGCGCCCGCGGCCAGGCTGGGCTGGACACGACGCTCCGCAAGCCGTATGAGCAGGTCTTCGCCAGCGACCTGTTCAGGGACTTCACGGCGATGGAGACGCGCGTCATCACGACCGGCGCCCCGCCCTCCGACGGTGCGGATTGGAACGCGACCGTGGACCGGCTCGCGGCGCAGCTCGACCTGGCCGGCACATCGTCCTTCAAGGTGCTGAGCGGGCGCGCGCTCGACGACGCCGCCGCCACCGTGGTGAAGATCGGCAGCGCGGGTGGTCTCGGGCTGCTCGCCGTGCTCGCCTCGATCGTCATCTCCGTGCGCTTCGGCCGCCGCCTCGCCGGCGAGCTGGCCGCGCTCAGGTCCGCGGCCGTGGAGCTGTCCGACAACCGGCTGCCCGGCCTCGTCGACCGGTTGAGCCGGGGCGAAGAGGTGAACGTCAAGGAGGAGGCCAAACCGCTCGAGGTCAGCGGTGCCGCCGAGATCGTGGACGTGGCCAAGGCGTTCGGCTCCGTGCAGCGCACCGCCGTACGGGCCGCCGTGAGCCAGGCCGCGATGCGGCGCGGCATCGGCCAGGTGTTCCTCAACCTGGCCAGGCGCAAGCAGGGCCTGCTGCACCGCCAGCTCGCGCTGCTCGACGGCATGCAGCGCCGTACGCACGACCCGGACCGCCTGGAGGAGCTCTTCCGCCTCGACCACCTGACGACGCGCATGCGGCGCCACGCGGAGAGCCTGATCATCCTGTCCGGCGCCGCCCCCGGCCGGGCCTGGCGCAAGCCGGTGCCCGTGGTCGACATCGTCCGGGCGGCGATCGCCGAGGTCGAGGACTACACCAGGGTCACCGTCGAGACCATGCCCGGCAGCGCGCTCGACGGCGCCACCGCCGCCGACCTCACCCACCTGGTCGCCGAGCTGGTCGAGAACGCCACCATCTACTCACCGCCGAGCACCACCGTGGTCGTGCGCGGCGACCTGGTGAGCAACGGCTACGCGATCGAGGTGGAGGACCGGGGCCTCGGGTTGTCGGCCGGCGAGTACGCCGCGTTCAACGCGCTGCTGACCAACCCGCCGGAGTTCGACCTGGCCGACAGCGACAGGCTCGGCCTGTTCGTGGTGGCCAGGCTGGCCGAACGGCACGGCATCCAGGTGCTGATGCGCCGTTCGCCGTTCGGCGGCACCACCGCGATCGTGCTGGTGCCGCGCGACCTGGTCCACGACCAGGCCGCACTGACGGAAGGCAGCGACGAGACGCCCGCGCTGCCCAGCCGTACCAAGAAGAAAACGCTCGCGGTGGTGAACGGCACACACGCCGGGCTGCCGAGGCGAGTGAAGCAGGCCAACCTGGCACCCCAGCTCAAGGCGGACGAGCCGCCGGAGCCGGATCCGGAAGAGAAGACAGAACGCTCTCCCGAAGAGGTGCGGGACCTGTTCTCCGCCTACCAGCGGGGAACCCAACGCGCCCGAGAAGAAGCGAATGAAGAGGGGGAGGCATGAGTGTGCCGACGACCAACACCGGTGAGCTGAACTGGCTCCTTGACGACCTGACTACCAGGGTCGCAGCCGTACGCCAGGCGGTCATCCTGTCGACCGACGGCCTGGCGGTCGGCTACTCCAAGGGGCTGATCCGCGAGGACGCGGAGCACCTGTCGGCCGTGGCCGCCGGGTTCCAGAGCCTGGCCCGCGGCACGGGACGGCATTTCGGCGGTGGCGACGTACGCCAGACCATCGTCGAGATGGAGTCGGCGTTCCTCTTCGTCACGGCGGCCGGGCAGGGCACCTGTCTTGCCGTGCTGGCCGACGCCAACGTGGACGTCGGGCACATCGCGTACGAGATGGCGATGCTCGTCAAGCGGGTGGGCCAGCACATATCCACCAACCCCCGGGCGACATCGTCATGAAGGAACCCCCGCGGTGGCTTGACGAGGACGCGGGGCCGGTCGTCCGGCCCTACGCCCTCATACGCGGGCGCACCAGAACCTCCGGAGAGGTGTTCGACCTCATCGCGAGCGTCTCGATCGTCGGCGACCCGGCGAACCACGACCTCGAACCCGAGCAACAACTCATCCTTCGGGCCGCACGTAACCCGATCTCGGTGGCCGACGTGGCCGTCGAACTCGACCTGCCCGTAGGTGTCGTCCGAGTCCTTCTCGGCGACCTGCGTGACCACGGCCTCATCTCGGTGACGTCGCCCTCAGAGACAGGCCCGCGCCCGAATGAGCGCATTCTCAAGGAAGTGATCAATGGACTCCGTGCTCTCTGAGGACCCCGTCGCGCTGAAGATTCTCATCGCCGGGGGGTTCGGCGTGGGCAAGACCACGCTGGTCGGATCGATCAGTGAGATCAGGCCGCTACGCACGGAGGAGGTGCTCTCCGATCGTGGCGTCGGCGTCGACGATCTCGACGGGGTGGAGGCCAAGACCACCACCACCGTCGCGATGGACTTCGGCCGCATCACGATCCGCGAGGGACTGGTCGTGTACCTGTTCGGCACCCCCGGTCAGGAACGGTTCTGGTTCATGTGGGACGAGCTGTCCTACGGCGCGCTCGGGGCCGTCGTGATCGCCGACACCCGCCGGCTGACCGACTGCTTCCCGTCCGTCGACTACTTCGAGCAGCGCGGCACCCCGTTCGTGGTGGCCGTCAACTGCTTCGACGGCGCCGACCGGCACAGCGTGGACGACGTGCGGATCGCGCTCGACCTGGACGAGGAGGTGCCCGTGCTGCTCTGCGACGTACGGCGCCGCACCTCGGCCAAGGAGGTCATGGTCACGCTGGTCGAGCACTCGCTGAGGACGCTGACCTCGGCGAACTAGCAGCGGGCTAGAGCGCCCGCAGACCGTCGATCACTTCCCTGAGCAGGCTCTCCGTAGGCGTCGTGGCCTTGGAGAGCGGCGGCCGGACCGACACCAGGCCGTAGTCGAGCAGATCTCCGAGCAGGACCCTGGCCACCCCCACGGGCAGGTCCAGCTCGGCGGCGATCTCGGCGACCGGCCTGGTCTGCACGGTGACGCAGTCGACCATGCGGCGGTGCCGGGCGCTCAGATCCGCCTTGGCCGGCGGCGGCTGGCCGGTCGCCATCACGGTCGCCAGCAGGTCGAGTTCGGCGGGCGACGAGGACTTGGTGCGCCCCCTGGTCACCGCGTACGGCCGCACGACGGGTCCGGCCTCCTCGTCAACCCATTCGTCGGGCCCACGGGTCACGATTAAGATCCCCCATCCTGATCGCTGTCCTGCCGCCCGCGCTGCCAGCCGGACTGGAGCGAGGAGAGCAGGGCTCTGGCCTCCTCCGGCGAGCGGCCCGCGGGCGAGCGTACTTCCGTCTGCTCAGGGGGTGCCTCCTTGAGCCGCTGCGACAGGTTGGCCTGCCGCACCCGGCGGGGCAGCTGCGCGTCCTGGGAGCGCTCGGAGTTGGGCTTGGACGTGCGCGTCCGGCGCGGAAGCTCGCCGGGGGCCGTCGTGTCCTCGGGCGTCCTGACCACCGAGACGGACACCGACTCCAGCTCGGGCATCCGTACCGGCGTCGGGAGGGCCTGAATCAGCCCCGTGGGCACCAGCACGATCGCGGTGGTTCCGCCGTACGGGGAGGGCTTGAGCGTGACCGTGATGCCGTGTCTGGCGGCCAGCATGCCGACCACCGCGAAGCCGAGCCGCTCGGTGTGCGACGCCTCGAACTCGGGCGGGCTCGCCAACTGCTCGTTGACCGCCTGGCGGTCTTCGGCGGACATGCCCAGGCCGCGGTCCTCGACCTCGACGGCGAAGCCCCTGCCGACCAGCTCGCCGCGGACCGACACCTCGTTGCCCGGTGAGGAGAAGGAGGCGGCGTTCTCGATCAGCTCCGCGAACAGGTGCATGAGGTCGGCCACGGCCGCGCCGGAGACCCCGCACTCCGGCATCGGGTAGACGCGGACCCGGGTGTACTCCTCGACCTGCGCGGCGGCGCCGCTCAGCACGTCCTCGACCGGGATGACGCCGCGCCACCTGCGCCCGGCCGAGCCGCCGGAGAGCAGCACCAGGCCCTCGGCATGGCGGCGCATGCGGGTGGTCAGGTGGTCGATCCTGAACAGCCGCGACAGCGCCTCGGGGTCCTCGGTCTCGCGCTGCATCTCGTCCAGCAGCTTGAGCTGGCGTTGCAGCAGCGACTGGCTGCGCCGGGCCAGGTTGCGCAGCGCCTCGGAGACGCCCTGACGCAGCTTGGCCTGCTCGACGGCCGCGTCCACGGCGGTGTACTGGACGCTGTCGAACGCGTTCGCCAGGTCGTCGATCTCGCTCGTCGCGCCGTCGCACATCTTGATGGGCGGCACTTCGGCCTGGATGTCGACGCTCTGGCCCTGCCGCAGCTTCGTCACGACGTTGGGCAGCCTGATCTCGGCCAGATCGAGCGCGGTACGGCGGAGCGCCGCCAGCTCACGGCTGATCCGCCGGCCCACCCGGACCGAGATGAAGATGGAGAAGGCGACCGCGATGAGGCCGAGGACGCCCGCCACCGCGGCCCGCACGATGATGCTGATGCCCGCCGGCTCCATCCGGGCCAGGAACCGGTCCCCGTTGTCCCAGATGACCTGCGTGTAGTCCTTCAGCACGGGGTCGGCCATGCCGCGCCAGACCGCCGGATCGACCGGCCGGCCCGAGACGTAGCCGTCCAGCGTGCGCTCCATCGCGGCCCAGCGCACGGAGTTGCTGATCTTCTCGAACGGGGCCCGCAGCTCGGTGTCGAGGTTGGCCATCGCCTTGGGGAACAGGTAGGCCCGCGTGCCGTCGATCCTGGCGAGCATGTGCATGTCGGCCGTGGACGGCTTGCCGTTCGCCGCGACGATCAACGCGCGCTCGCGGTCCAGCAGCTCGCGTACCTCACTGGCGGCGATCAGGCCCTGTGCCTGCTGAGCCAGCCGGACGTCGGTGGCGAGGGTCAGCGTCGGGTAGAGGCGGTGGACCGCGTCGGAGATCGACGAGTACTCGGTGACCAGCCCACCGGGGCTCAGCCTGCGGTTGTCGACCTGCTTCCTGATCTCGGGCAGGCGCTCGACGGTCGCGAAGACCTCCTTCAGCCGCCCCTGCATCTCAGGGGTGAGGGCGGCCTGCGTCTTCTCCGACAGCCCCCCGTCGCTGAGCCGCTTCTTGACCTCGTCGACCTTGGCGCGCGTGGTGGCCAGCGCGGCCGGGTCGGTGACGGTGCCGGAGATCACCTCGGCGGAGGCGAGACGCTCCTGCTCGAGGGTGTAGACCAGGAAGTCGGCGTGGCTGATGACCCCGGTCCAGATCGTGTCGACCTTCAACAGGTTCAGGGCCTCACCGGAGGTGGTGCTCGCGGCGAAGCCCCAGAGTCCGACCAGGGATACCAGTGGGAGAACCAGCAGCGTCGAGATCTTGAATCTGATGGATCTGCCAGATGCCATGACGCTCGCTCCCGGATAGAAGATCGCGGGAGACAATAGCACCAATTGCGGCGGTTTTTAAGATCGACTACCCACAAACTCGTGATATGTCCGGAAATTCATAGGCTGCTGGGCGATGGCGCGGCCCCACGCGAGTCGTACCAACCACGCCGCGAGCACCGCCAGCAACGCCACCTCCGCGCCCAGCAGCGCCCGCTCCACCAGCCCGATCATCACCCGCTCGCCGGGCAGGGCCACATAGGTGATCGCCAGCACCCCGAGCCCGCCCGCCAGGGCCAGCCACTCGACGGTCCGCGCGACCGGCTTCCACGCCTCGTCGGCCGCCAGCCGGGGCACCAGCAGGGCGGCCGCGGCGGGCAGGCTGACGAACGCGGCCACCGACACGTAGCGGTGGATCTGCGCGGTCAGGGTCAGGTCGTGGCCGATCGGCGTGGTCGGGATGACCGCCGCGACGATCAGCGCCCCCGACCACACCCACAGCAGCCGCTCCGGTAGCCCCCGCACCGGTGCGTGCGCCGCTTTCAGCGCCTTCAGGAGAATGAGCGAACCGAGGCCCAGCACCACCATCGCCGCTTCCGTGACGCCCCCGCGGTCGGACACGGCGTATTCGCTGACGGTCACGTTGAGGGGGTTCAGGTCCGGGTCGGGCACCAGTTGCCCGACCACGATCCCGACCACCGCGAACACGATCGACCCGCAGGCGATGATGGGATAGAGCCTCTTTGCGGTCATGCCTCTACTCTCCCGGCCACCGCCCCCACCCACATCAGGCCCCACCCCCGACCCGACCCTGATTGCTTGTCGGGGTTTTTTAAGGGATCTTTCTGTTACGGCAGGCACGGGAGGGCCCATCCGCCGACCGGGGTCGGCGGCCTTCCAGGGGCACGGTCCTCCGCCTCACCGGCTGGGCGCCGCTACGTGCGTCTTCTTGGCCGTCTTCTTCGCTCTACAAGCCCGAAGGGTCTCTGCCTACGCTGATCTCTTCGGCGATTCTGCGAAGTTCGGCCAGGTCGAGGCCGGGGGCCTTGGGCAACTGGCGCATCAGGGTCTCCATCACCACGGGCACCGGCTGGCCGGCCAGGCGGCCGGCGATCCCGTGGACAGCCCGGAAAAGTGCCTCATCCGTGTCGTGCATCCGCTCTCCTTGTTCTAGGTCGTGGGAGATCCGGGAGAACGGTACGGCGTCGCGGGGACAGTTTCGCGCTACTGCTCCAGCGTGTTCCGGAGCGCCGTGCAGATCTCGGCGAGATGTCCCTGCTGCTCAGGGGTGAGGACGTCGAACAGGCTCCGCCGTACTTCCGCCACGTGCCCGGGCGCGGCGTCGGCCAGCGCGGCGAACCCCTCGGTGGTGAGCACGGCGTAGTTGCCCCGGCGGTCGGAGTCGCAGCGGTGACGCCGCACCCAGCCGCGCTCCTCCAGCCGGGCGACCGCGTGCGAGAGCCGGCTCTGCGAGCTCTGCGCCCTGGCGGCCAGCTCGCTCATCCGCATCGAGCGCTCAGGCGCCTCCGACAGGGCCACCAAGATCATGTAGTACGCGTGCGGCATGCCCGCCTCACGCTGGAGCTGGCGGTCGAGCGCCTCGTTCACCAACTGGGTCGCGGCCATGAAGGCACGCCAGGTGCGCTGCTCGTCGTCATCCAGCCATCGGGTCATGCGGTCATTTTACTTGAACTCTCATATACTTAGCGGTAGCTTCCGCCGAAAGGGGTTCACCATGCCGGTCCAACGGCTCAATCACGCCGTCCTGTACGTACGCGACGTCGAACGCAGCGTCACCTTCTATCGGGAGGCTCTCGGCTTCGAGGCCGTCATGAGCATGCCCGGCGCCGCCTTCCTGCAGGCCTCCGGCTCGACCAACGACCACGACCTGGGCCTGTTCCAGATCGGCGAGCGGGCGGGCCAGTCCACCGCCGGCCGGTCCACCGTCGGCCTCTACCACCTGGCCTGGGAGGTCGACACGCTCGACGAGCTGGAGCGCATCGCGGCCAAGCTGAGCGAGCTCGGCGCGCTGGCCGGCGCCTCCGACCACTCCACCACCAAGGCGCTGTACGCGCACGACCCCGACGGGCTGGAGTTCGAGGTCTCGTGGCTGGTGCCCGCCTCGCTCCTCACCGACGAGGTGCTCGCCGGCCGCACCAGCATCCGGCCGCTCGACATCGCGGCCGACAAGGAGCGCTACGGCGGGCAGACGCGCGGCGGGGTTGGCGTCTCGATCCCCGCCTGATTGTCTGGCGTCGCATTTCTGGCTGGATGTACCGTGGCCTTATCCCACTCCCGCGCCTTGGAGAAGGGCCATGCCGAGCGATCCTGACCATGTTCTCGACGCCATCGACGGTGTCGTCGACGAATGGGAGACGCTGAGCGCCGACGCTATGCGCTGGGCGCCGCCCGAGAGCAAGACCGACGATCTGCTCCAAGAGGTGACCGAGATCTTCGGCCCGCTGGCGAACGCGCTCACCCAGGCGTTCCGCCCGCTGGGCGACGCCGTGACCCGCGCGCTCGACCGCCTCATCGACGACGACGACGAGGAAGGCTGACGATGACTCCCGTACCGGCCCGGCGGGCTTTAACCCGCTGCTCGGCCCGCTCGCGCCGGACGGGTCAGGCGGGCCGGCCGAGTCAGGCCGGCCAGTCGGGCCAGGCAGGTCAGGCGGGTCAGGCGGCCGAGAGGCGCATGGGGCGCAGGGCGCCGGTGAGCTTGGCGAGCTCGGCCAGCATGGCGTCGGCGGCGCCGGTCATCACGTCGTTGGGCTTGACCGTGCCGTCCTCGACGAACTGCGGGTAGAACGCCAGGTTGACGGCCTCGACCACCGGGATCATCTTCAGCGAGCTGACCACCTGGCGCAGGCTGTTGACCGCGCGGGTGCCGCCGGACAGACCGCCGTAGCTCACGAAGCCCGCCGCCTTGTGCTGCCACTCCTGGTGCAGGTAGTCGAGGGCGTTCTTGAGCACGGCGTTGAAGCTGTGGTTGTACTCGGGCGTCACGAAGACGTAGGCGTCGCCGCGCTCGACGATGGCGCTCCACTCCTTGGTGTGCGCGTGCTCGTACTGCTTGAGCCTGGGGTGGTTCGGCTCGTCCAGGAAGGGCAGGCCCACCTCGGCCAGGTCGACCAGCTCGACGTCGAAGTCGCCCCCGGCCACGGCCCGCTCGTAGAACCACTCCCCGATCACCCTGCCCGCGCGGCCGGGGCGGGTGCTGGCGATGATCACTTGCAGTACGGGCTTGGACATGTCCTGCTCCTCGGTCTCGAAGGTCTAGCGACTCAACATTATTGAGTAACTACATATTTCTTAGCAAGTTGGAGGGTATGATCTAGCGCGTGAGCCTCCATTCGGTATGCACCCGGTTTCACACCGCCCTGGAGCTGATCGGGGCACGGTGGTCGGGCGCCCTGCTGCACATGATCTTCAAGGGCACACACCGCTACGCCGAGCTCAAAGCGGCCATCCCCGGAGTGAACGACACGATGCTCGCCCGGCGCCTGCGGGAGCTGGAGGCGGCCGGGCTCATCGAGCGGCGGGTGCTCGACACGTCGCCGGTCAGGGTCGAATATCACCTGACGGAGATGGGCGAGGAACTGCGCCCCGTCCTGGACGAGCTGGTCGTCTGGGCGCACAAGTGGATCCCGCTCCCGGAGGACGAGGCCGAAGCCTCCTGAGTCAGGCGGCGCCCAGGTGCTCGGCGATGGCCCCGGTGACCGGGATGACCGTGGGCAGCGGCCGGGCGGTGAAATGCGCGGGCTTGTGGGTGCGCAACAGCAGCTCGCCACTGCGCTCCCACTGGAAGCCGCGCTTGTTCAGCAGCCCGGCGAAGACCGCTCCGGCCTTCTCGGGGTCGCGTTCGGCCAGCCGCCGGATCGGCACCGGCGAGACGGCGTCACCCCGGAGATAGGCGCTGACGAGCTCGCGATAGGGCCGCTTGGCGATCAGGCCGGGGTCCAGGAAGACCTCCTCCAGCATGCCGAAGTCGGCGTAGTAGCCGAGCCCGGCGACCTCGTCGAAGATCAGCGCCACCGTCTCGGCCCCGGCCACCTGCTCGGGCAGCTCCTGCCCGGCCGGTGGGGCACCGCCCAGCCGGCCCGACTGGTAGGCCAGGTAAGCGCGCATGCGGTCGGCCAGCTCGGCGCCCCGCAGCACGACCAGGTCGGCCCCGAAGTGGCCGATGAAGCATTGGCGCCGCTCGCGCTGCAGCTCCCTGGCCTGGGTCAGCAGCACCGGGTTGCGGAACACCCACGCGGGATGC
Source organism: Nonomuraea sp. NPDC026600 (assembly GCF_040638335.1). Lineage (NCBI taxonomy): Bacteria > Bacillati > Actinomycetota > Actinomycetes > Streptosporangiales > Streptosporangiaceae > Nonomuraea > Nonomuraea sp. NPDC026600. The sequence goes on along the minus strand of NZ_JBEZYD010000027.1, from coordinate 59,992 downwards.
TCCAGCGCGATGTGCGCGGCCGTCGACAGGAGCGTGTCGCGCGCGGCGGCCGGGTGCACCGCCGGGGTGCCGCTGATCAGCCAGTCGAGCCCGAGCGGCACCAGCCTGCCCACGACGTACATCCCGGGCCGCAGCTCCTCGAAGGCCGCCTCACCCAGATTGGAGAACGCCCGGTAGGTCAGTTCGTCCACGAGGTTGAACAGCAGCACGGTCGCCCCGTCGACCACCCGCACCTCGTACACGCCCTCGACCACGTCCTTCCATCTCGACAGCAGCTCGACGTCGGTCCTGGCGAGGCCGGGCCGCTCGCGCAGGAACCGGTCGATGACCGTGTCGCCGCCGGTCAGCAGGTGCTGGTGGGCGAAGTAGTCGACGGGCAGGAAGGCCGCGGCCTCGTCGGCGGGCGGGCCGTCGGCGTAGAACCGGTCGAGCACTCCGCTCAGCTCGCGCCCGAACCGGCCGGAGGTGGCAAAGTGGATCAGCTCGACCTTGAGCTCTAGGGCCCGCGCAAGCATGGTCATCATCACTCCTTGTGTCCGAACAGACACTAACCGTCCCTGGCACGGTCGAGACGGCTCTTCCACGACTTGGGGTCACCACCTGCCACTAACCTGCCTTCTGTGAACGATGCGGCGCCCCTGGCGGGTCTGCGGGTCATCGAGCTGTCGAGCTACATCGCCTCGCCGCTCGGCGGGATGACGCTCGCCCAGCTCGGCGCCGACGTGATCCGGGTGGATCAGCGCGGCGGCGGCCCCGACCTGGGCCGATGGCCACTGGCCCCGTCCGGCCGCAGCCTCTACTGGGCCGGACTGAACAAGGGCAAGCGATCCGTCACCGCCGACCTCCGCTCCCCCACGGGCCGCGAAGTCGTCGCCGCGCTGATCACGACCGCCGGCATCGTGCTCACCAACGCCGCGCCGCGCCCCGGCCTGACCTACGACGACCTGCGCGAGCGGCGACCCGACCTCGTGTACGCGCGGCTGCTCGGCCACCGCGACGGCCGCAACGCCGTGGACTACACGGTCAACGCCTCCCTGGGCTTCCCCGCCATAACCGGGCCGGAGGACCACGACGGGCCGGTCAACCACGTGCTGCCGGCGTGGGACGTCGCCTGCGGGCTGTACCTCGCGGTCGGGCTGCTCGCCGCCGAACGGCACCGCCTGCTCACCGGCCATGGGCAGCGGCTGGAGGTGGCGCTGCACGACGTGGCGCTGGCCACCGCGGGCAACCTCGGCTACCTGGCCGAGGCCCAGCTCTGCGCCACCCCTCGCCCGCGACTCGGCAACCACGTCTTCGGCGACTTCGGCCGCGACTTCGCCACCGCCGACGGGCGGCGGGTCATGGTGCTGGTCCTCACCACGAGGCACTGGCGCGACCTGGTGGCCGCGACCGGCCTGGCGGAGGTGATGGCCGCGCTGGAACGCGCCCTGGGCGCCGACTTCCTGCGCGAAGCCGACCGGTACACCTACCGGGAGACGCTGGGCGGCGTGCTGTCGCCGTGGTTCGCCGGCCGGACCGTCGCCTCGCTCGAAGGGGCTCTGGGGTCCGTGCTGTGGGCCGAATACCGGGACTTCGGCGAGCTGGTCCGGGACGGCACGCTGCGCGACAGCCCGCTGATGGGCGAGCTCACCCAGCCCGGCATCGGACCGCATCTCGCGCCCGGACCGCCCGTGGTCTTCGGCGGACAGCAGCTCCCGCCGCGTCCCGCGCCGGAGTTGGGGCAGCATACGGACGAGGTGCTGGGCGAACTGCTGTCGATGTCCACGGCCGAGGTGGCCCGGCTCCGCGCTCAAGGGGTGGTGGGGGAATGACGCTCTCGGATTACCTACGCGACTGGCATCCTGGGGCCGTGACCAGCGAGGACATCCTCTCGCCCGGCCCGGCGGCGGCTCTGGCGGCGGTGCTCGACGCGCCGCCCTCCGGTGAGCCGCTGCCGTTGCCGTGGCAGTGGCTGTACTTCCTGGAGTGGCCCGCGCAGGACCGGCTCGGCATCGACGGGCATCCGGCCGAGGGGCACTTCCTGCCGCCGATCCCGCATCGGCGGCGGATGTTCGCGGGTGGGCGGATGCGGGCGCGGCGGGGATTGGAGATGGGGCGGCCCGCCGTACGGACCGCTGAGCTGACGGCCGTCACGCCGAAGGAGGGGCGGTCGGGGGAGATGCTGTTCGTGACGGTGCGGTACGAGTACCGGCAGGGTGGGGAGCTGCGGCTGGTCGACGAACAGGACCTCGTCTACCGCTCGGACCCCCCATCGCAGGGGTCGGCCTCCGCTCCGGCGGTCGCTGATGAAACTCCCGGTGCTGATGACGGTGCCGGGTGGCGGCTTTCGATGACCGCCACTCCGCCGCTGCTGTTCCGCTTCAGCGCGCTCACCGCCAACGCCCACCGCATCCACTACGACCTGCCCTACTGCACGGACGTCGAGCGCTATCCCGGCCTCGTCGTCCACGGCCCGCTGCTCGCCGTCCTCATGGCCGAGCTGCCCCGCCGGTACGCCCCGGGCCGCCGGATCACCGGCCTGACGTACCGCCTGCGCCGCCCCGTCTTCGCGGGCGAACCGATCGTCATCACCGGCGCGCCGGAGTCGGGACAACTGACCGTCCAGGACGCGGCCGGTCAACTGAGAGCCGAGGCGCACTTCACCTGACCCGCCCGCTCATACCGTCTTGAGCATCCCGCCGTCGACGAAGTACGTGGCGCCCACCGAATAACCGGCCCGGTCCGAACACAGGAAGACGACGAAGTCCGCGACCTCCTCCGGGGTGGCGAACCGCTTGATCGGCGCGTGCTCCCGCGCGACCTCGTCGAGGTGCCCCTGCCAGTCGCCGCCGCTGTCGGCGGTCAGCTGCTTGGCGGTCTTCACCCAGTCGGGAGTGAGGACCAGGCCGGGGTTGACGCAGTTCACCCGGATGTTGTGGTCGATGACCTCCGTCGAGAGCGTCTTGGAGAACATCATCAACGCGGCCTTGGTCACGTTGTAGATCGGCTCGTACCACAGCGGCTGTACGGCGCAGATCGACGCGTTGTGCAGGATGACCCCGCCACCGCGCCGCCGCATGCCGGGCACGAGTCCGCGGGCCAGCCGGACCGCCGCCATGACGTGCAGGTCCCAGTACGCCTGCCACTTCTCGTCCGGGGCCTCGAGTATGGTCTCGTTGGACCCGGCCCCGGCGTTGTTGATCAGGATGTCCGCGCCCCCGAAGCCCTCCTCCGCCGCCTCGATCAGCGCCGTGGTGCCTTCCGCCGTCGCCACGTCACACGCGACGGGCAGCACCCGTACACCGTGAGCTTCGACGATGCCGCGTGCCTCCTCCTCCAGGCGGTCGGCGGCACGGGCCGCGAGCACGAGATGCGCGCCCTCGGCGGCGAGCCCCCGCGCCACGGCCAGGCCGATCCCGGAGCTGCCACCGGTGATGACGGCGACCTTGTCCCTCAACCCGAGTTCCACGAATCCTCCCGCGCTGTCCGCACATGCCCCCTCCATCATCGGGCACCATGGATCTTTCTCCCGGCGCGACACAGGAGGGGTTCGATATGGCGGAGAGCGACACCCCACGAACGCGGCGGGTCGCCGCCTACGGGGTGTGCATACAGAACGGTCAGGTCCTGCTGGCGCGGTGGATTTCCGCCGATGGCGCGGAGTGGCGATGGACCCTCCCCGGCGGGGGATTGGAGCACGGCGAGGACCCTCTTGACGCGATGGTCCGGGAGGTGCGGGAGGAGACCGGCTATGAGGTGGTCGCCGAGCGGCTCCTGGGGATCGATTCGCGGCGGCGTTCCTTGCCTGGGCCGGAGGGCCGCATCGACTTCCACGCGGTGCGGATCGTCTACGCGGCGCGGATCGTCAGCGGTGAGCTGCGGTACGAGGTCGGCGGGACGACGGATCAGGCCGCCTGGTTCGACCTGGACGCGGTGCCGGGCCTGCCCCGGGTCGACCTGATCGACGCCGCCCTGGAACTCCACCGCGACACTCCCCCGACGGGACGCATCGCCCAGACATAGGCCGCTGTCAGTCGGCCACGAGGCGTGCCCGCTGGCCCTCGTGCTCGCGCTGCCGCCGGATGACGTACGTACCCGGCGTACAGCCCGATGCCCCATGTTCGGGATGCAGCAGGTAGGCGACGGCGGAGGTCTCGAAGATGCCGAGCGCCAGCCCGTCGGAGTCCGACACGCTGGTCGTCCACCGGCAGGTACCGGGGTCGGCGACGAGCGTGTGCGGGTTACCGCCGGCCGCGCCGCGCAGCAGTTCGACCCCCTCAGGGGGCACGTCCGTCCACGTGGCGTCGGTCCATGGCCGCACGGACGACGCGACGACGGAGAGCGGAATGACGATGAGGTCGCCCTGGGCTTGGAGCCCGTCGACGACGGGGATGCTCGCCTCCTTCTCGAGGTGGTCGAGCACGGCGAGTCCGGTCTGCTGGGAGAGCGAAGCGAGAGTCACAGTCATGAAGATCACCTCAGGTTCGGCGTACGAGAAGGGAGTACTGCTCGGCGGACAGCCCGTAGGTCCAGCCGGCGGCGTCGACGGGGTCGTTGAGGAAGCCCGGCACGGTCAGCCCGTACCGGCGGCGGCGCCCGTCGCGTTCGACGGAACCGTTGACCGCGAGGAGCACCCGGGTCTCCTTGCGCATGTCATAGAGCCGCAGTTCCGAGCCGGGGTTGCCGGGGTCCGGCGCGGCGGCGACCAGCCGGAGCCCGGCCCGGTCGATGTAGGAGGTCCAGCCGATGCGCTCGATCGCGCACCGCCTGACCTCGATGTTGGCCTCCTGCGCGATCCGCTGGACGTGCGGATCGGTGATCACCCAGGAGGGCACCCGCGTGCCGTGCCAGGCGTGCACGTCCCACCCGTCCGCGTACCGGATGGCGGGGCCGTCCGCACAGTGCAGCCGCACTTCGCCGGCGTCGCCCCACACCTCCGTGCGCACGGCGACAGGCCGCTCGGAGACGACGCACACGCCTTCACGAGGCCACCACCAGCCGCCCGACCGGGCCACCGCCGCCCACAGATCGAGCAGCCGGGTCTGCTCGGGAGTGAAGACCACCCCGGCCGCCCGGCGGAGGGCGTCGTAGTGGGCGACCCAGGAAACGCACTGCACCCCGTACCAGGCGGTCCGTACGTCGCCCGGCGAGTCGTGCGCGGCCCGAACCGGTACGAGGAGCGAGCCATCGGTGGACAGTGAGAGCGAGCTGCGAACTTCCCGGCGGATCAGCCGGTCCATCGGCTGATGTACCCACCTGACCTGGGCGTCGAGTTCGCGGCACAGCTCCCTCATCAGGGCGGAGAGGCGAGACGGCAGCGGCCATTCGGCCATCCGCCGGACGGCCTCCGAAGGCCGTAGACGCACACCAGGCGGGACGGTCGCCAGAGCCGCGACCGGTGACGCGACCCAGTGGAAACGCGGCGGAGCGAGCCCGATCAGGCGATAGAGCTCGGAGATTGCGGCCTCGGTGGCCGGACGGTTGGCGGGCAGCGTCGACAACGCCAAGCCCAGCCATTCTTCGCGGATTTCGGCAGCTTCCCGCTGCACGAGAACGCTCACCAGATGAAGGTGGCGTCGTCCTTTCCTACGATCATGGCGCAAATGGTGACAGATCTGGGTGGAGTCTGTCTACTAAGGACTTCGCCACGAAGCTGAGAGGCGGCCTCCTCACCAGGCGAGGAACAGTGCCTCGGGAGAGCGGTGGATGAGGGTGGGGACCATGGTCACGTCAGTGCGGGCCAGGCGCAGGCCGGGGAGGTCGCGGATCAGGATTTCCAGGGTTATCCGCACCTGCTCCTTGGCGATCTGCGAGCCCGGGCAGCCGTGCGGGCCATGCCCGAAGGACAGGTGGCGAAAGGCCTGCCGGCTGATGTCGAACTCGTCCGGGCGCAGGTCGGCGTCCGCGTCGCGGCCGGCCGAGGCGAAGGAGATGAAGATCACGTCGTTCGCGTGCAGCTCGGTCTCGCCCAGTGTCACGTCGGTGGTGACCGTACGCCGGAAGCCCTGGATCGGCGCCTCGAACCGGGCCGCCTCCTCGACGGCCGCGGGGATGAGCTGCGGCTGCTCGCACAGCAGTGTCCACTGGCGGCGGTCGCGCAGCAGGTTCAGCATGACCGTGCCGAGCAGTGCGGTCGTGGTCAGGTGGCCGGCCAGCAGCAGGTTCTGGACGTTGGACACGATCTCCCTGCGCTGGTCGAGCGTGAGGTCCTCGGATCCGGGCGCCAGGCCGCGAACCATCTCGGTGAACAGGTCGTCACGCGGAGCCCTCCTACGCGCGCGGACGTAGCCGTCGAGCAGGTGCTGCAGGGTCACGATCTCTTTCGCGGCCTCGACCTGCCCGGCCTCCGTCAGCTCGGTGAACACCAGGCTCTCCGCCTGCTGCGCGCCCTGGATCGCGCCGGGGACGTCGGCGGGGTCCAGGCCGATCAGGTGGCCGATCACGTCGGCGGGCAGCAGCTTGGCGTACGCGTCCATCCACTCGACCTGGCCATCCCCGGCGAAGGAGCCGATGAGCGCTTCGGCCCGTTCGGTGACGAACGGGAGCACGGCGGCGACCCTGGCCGGGGACAGTCCTCTGGTGAGGGGCCGGCGCAGGCGCCGGTGCGCGTCACCATCGGCGCCGAGCACCGCCTGCACTCCGCCGAATCCCTTGATCAACTCCGAGAGCGCGGCCTTGCCGGGCAGGTAGTCGGGCCGCAGCGCACCCGCCGAGGAGAACTGCTCGGGCTTGCTCAGCACCTCGCGTACGTCTTCGCGCCTGCTCACCAGCCAGGCGTTCAGCTCGGGTACGAAGGTAAGCCCACGAGTCCGGCGAGCCTCGGCATAAAGGGGGTACGGGTCGCGGTAAAAGGCCTGCGGGTTCACGTGCCTATGGTCGCCGGTGAGATCTCTGCTGGACAAGCGTCATGAGGTGGATCTCTTGGGCAACGTGAACCCGAGCGCGAAGGCGAGGACCGCGAAGCCGGCGCTGACCCCCATGGCGTAGGTGGCGCCGTGGGCGAAGGCGAGGGCGGCGGCATCGGGACCGGGGGTGCTGAAGTCGAGGTTTCCGAACAGGACGCTTCCGGTCACCGCGATGCCGACGGCGCTACCGATCCGCTGAACGGTGCCGATGACTCCGCTCGCGGCTCCCGCTTCGGCCCGATCCACGGTCGCGACGATGAAGTCGGCATTGGGCGCGATGAACAGTCCGCTGCCGATGCCTCCGAGGAGGAGCGGGACAGTCAGGTACCACCCGTGGAGGCTGGTGGGAGCGACGGCCACCAGGACGAGCCAGATGGCGATGATGCCGATGGCGACGAGCCCGAGGCCGACGAGGAGAACGGTACGGCCGAATCGGCTGGCGAGCCGGTCGCTTTGGGCGGCGCCGATGATGCTCCCGATGGCGAAGGGCAGCACGACGAGGCCCGACTGCAGCGCGGTCGCGCCGAGTCCTGCCTGCCAGAGCAGGGCGACGCTGAAGAAGATGCTGGTGAAGGCGGCGAAGTAGACGAAGGCCAGGACGACCCCGCCGGTGAAGGAGGGATGGACGAACAGGTGCGGCGGGACGAGAGGTCTCCCACCGAGGCGGGCGACACGACGCTCCCAGAACGCGAACCCGACGATCAGCGCGACACCGCCGGCTATCGAGAGATACGTCCATTCGGGCCATCCCTGGTCCTGGCCTTGGATGAGCGGCACCAGCAGGGCGACGAGGCCGCCGGCGATGAGCACGAGTCCGATCCAGTCGGACCCCGTGTCCCGGGCTCCCTCGTCTCGTGAGGGCAGCAGCCAGAAGGCGGCGGCGACGGCGAGGACACCGATCGGAAGATTGACCCAGAACACCCATCGCCACCCGTCGTGAGCTCCGAACGCCTGGATGATGAGGCCGCCGGTGAGGGGGCCGAGGGCGGTGGAGAACCCGATCGTCGCCCCCATGATCGCGAACGCCTTGCCGCGCAGCCGCCCCGGGAACATCAGCTGGATGAGGGCTGTGACGGGCGTGAAGAAGATGCCTCCGGCAAGGCCCTGGACGACGCGGACAGCGATGAGCTGCGCGTCGTTCTGCGCCAGTCCGCAGGCCAGACTCGCGACGGTGAACAGGGCCAACCCTGCGACAAAGACCCATTTATGGCCGTACCGATCACCGACCCGGCCGGCGGGGATGAGCGCCAGGCCGTACGCGAGCGCATAGCCGGAGATCACCCACGACAACGTGGATTCCGAGGCGCCGAGGCTGGTGCGGATCGTCGGGATGGCGACGTTGACGATGGTGGTGTCCAGGAGCGCCATGAACACGCCCGCCAAGAGGATCACCAACGCGAACCAGGTGGCGCGGGAAACGGTCTGCGGCGGACTCTGCTGATTCATGATGTCCCTTTCCGGGCCTTCTCATCGGCGATCACCTCAGGAAGGAGAGAGGCCAGCTCCTGATGCCACGCGATCTCCGCCCGCAACCGGTAAGACCCGTGCTTCATCGCCAGCTTTTCGGCAAGTGTCAGATAGGAGGCGATCGCCTGAGCGTGCGCGTCATGGTCGGCGAGCTTCGCCTCGAGAGAGCCGATCCGCACCGCGATCACGACGGGCAGGTCATTCAGGCGATCCGGATCGAGCCGGGCCATGGCCAGGTCGAACGGGTCAGGCTTGACCACGATCTCGCGCAGTGCGTTCAGCCGAAGGGTCGCGAGAGTCTTCGAACCGGCCTGGGTGATCCCCCAGACCTGACGCTGCGGGTATGCCCCCTTCCGCTCGACCCGTAGCTCCTCGATCAATCCCTCGGTCGCGAGGCGCTTGATCGCGCCGTACAGACCGCCCACGGTGATGTCCGTCCACAGATCGATGTGCTCCTCCTCGGCGAGCAGGCGCAACTGATGTCCGTGCATGGGGCCGCGTTCGGCCAATGCCCCGAGAATGAAGATCCGAATGGAAGACACAAGACTACTCTTGCATGAGTAGTAGAACAGCCGCAAATCTCGGCGAATCGCCGACCAGCGGCCGGCCGTCACCAGCGACAAGGTCTTGACCGAGATCCGGGGCGTGCGTGGCGATGGAGCAGAGGTGGCCGCTGCCGAGCAGCGTGCGAGCGTCGCCGAGGTACGCGGTCCGCAGGGCATCACTCTCGCGCGGCAAGGCGATGCTCTCCGGCCTTTGACGTCGCCGATATCCACCGCTATCGTCTTTTTGGAAAATGATGATCAGGCGTGAATTGACAACCGCCTGAAGATGCGATGGTCAGGAGCCGGATGATGGACAGGAAGGCCGCAACCACGATGGTCTGCGCCGCCTGCGATCCGGCCGCTTCGTCCTGTTGTCGCGGCTGACGCGCAACCTTCTTTTCCTTTCCACCCCGGCCACGGCCAGCGCTTCTCGGCGCGACCAAGTGATGTCGGGAATTCACCTTACCGAAAGAGCGGACCACCATGTCTGAAACAATTTCCACTATTCACGGATTTCGCGTTCTCCTGAACGGCTCCGATGGGGAAGTGATCAAGGACGAGCGCGGCGCCGTCGATCTGATAGGCGACGCGCTGGGGCAGCACGCCCAGGTGGTCATCGTTCCCACGGAACGGCTCGACGACGGCTTCTTCCAACTCCGCACCCGTATCGCCGGTGACATCATGCAGAAGTTCACGATGTACCGGCTGCTCCTGGTGATCTTGGGGGACATCAGCCGGCACGTGACGGCGAGCTCGGCCCTGCGCGACCTCGTTCATGAGTCGAACCAGGGGGATCACGTCTGGTTCCTGTCCAGCCTGGAGGAGCTCGGCGAGCGTCTGGCCCAGCGCCCCGGCGCCTGACGCGAAAGTCGGCGATCATCCGGCAGGCCGCGTCGATCGACCATTCCTTTGCCCACAATACGGCCATTTGCCGAAATATACGGATGGGCTGGCATCACTAGGAAGCCAGCTATCTCCGCAGAATTCTGCCAAGCCGCTCCGAATCAGGAATAGTTCTCTTTGTACGTTGCGACTCGTCGTTGGGGAGGGGCGATGGCGAAGGCTTCACCGTACAAAGACAACGGCCGATGGGCCGCCGGCACCCTGCTGGCCCGGCTTGGTGACGACGCGCGGAAGCACCTGCTCGAGCTCGTGCCGCCGCGGTCGTACAAGCCGGGCCGGGTTCTCCTGCACCAGGGCGAGATCGGCAACCATGTCTACATCCTCACCTCAGCCCGGCCGGGCACCCCCGCCTGCGTCAAGGTGAGCGCCCGGCTCGCGAACGGCACGGAGAGCCTGCTGGGCATCCGTGTTTCCGGTGACGCCGTCGGCGAGCTCGCGGTCCTGCGAGGCTCCGCGCGTAGCGCCACAGTGACAACATGCTCACCGACAGACGCTTACGTCATCCCGCGCAAGGAGTTCCTGGACTTCCTGGGCCGCTACCCGGAGGCGTGGCCCGCCATCGGCGGGATGATCGCGGACCGGCTCGACTGGGCGAACCAGCGCCGGCTCGACTTCGTCGGCTACCCCGTGCCCGTGCGTCTGGCGCGCGTGCTGGCCGCCCTCGCCGAGCGGCACGGAGCGAAGGTCGAAGGCGGCTACGACCTCGGCGTACGCCTGTCGCAGGAGGAGCTCGGAAGGCTGATAGGCGCTGGTAAGGACGCTGTCGGCAAGGCCATCGTCAAGCTCAAGGACGCCGGTCTCATCACCGTGCAGTACCGGGGCATCGTGGTGACCACTCTCGCGGATCTCCGCCTTTACGCCGACCTGCCCGAGCCATAACACCAGCACGGAACTCGCCAGACACCGTATTTATACGGAATCCGATCCCACGCACCATGCGAAGCTGCTCCTTTGTTCCGGCCGGTTCACACCGCGAAGAAGGAGGTGGCACGCGTTGGCCGCAGGTGACGACTTCGAACGCCGGTTGATGCTGTCCGTTGACGCAAAGGGATACGGAAGCAAGCGCGGCGGCGTTCACGGGATGATCCAGGAGAGTCTGCTCAGGGTCCTCGCGGAGGCGGGAGAACGAACCGGGCTCAACCGCACCGCGTGGGCCCGGCAACCTCTGGGCGACGGAGAGCTCGCCATCCTTCCGGCCACCGAACCGGAGCCGAGGGTGGTCGAAGACTTCCCCCGGCAGCTCGCCGCCGCCATACGCAGGCACAACAGGAGCCTGCGCGAGGAGCATCAGTTGCGGCTCAGACTCGCGATCCATTTCGGCACCGCGATCCCCGCCGCCAACGGCTTCGCCGGCGCCGGTCCCGTGCACGTCTCCAGGCTCTGCGAGAGCCGGCGGCTCAAGGATCTCCTGGTCGCCTCCGGTGCGGCGCTCGTCGTCGCGCTTTCCGACACGGTGTACGCCGACGTGGTCGTCCAGGGACACACCTCCCTGGACCCCGAGGACTTCAGGCGCGTACGCGTCCACGAGAAGGAACTCGACGTGGACGCGTGGGTCTGGGTACCCGGCGGCGACGTACACGCCCTCACCCTGAGCGAGCCCCCGGACACAGCGGAAGGCGCGCCGGCCGGCGGTCCGACTCCTCAGAAGCTCAACGTCAACGTCTTCAACGAGCACGTCGACGCACGCCGCGCCGTCTTCGGGTTCCAGGAGTAGCGGGAGAGACGCGTGGCCGAAGACGAACAGCCGGCGGAGCCCACCGGTGAGCAGGTGGAACAGGAGACCGGCTCAGACGGCCAGGAGGAGCCCGCCGCCGCGACACCTCGCAAGGATGTGGCGGCGGACAAGCAGAAAGGTGGCCACACCCAGTCGGAGCGCAAGGCCGTCTACAACACCTTCCTCGGCTCGGTGAACATGGGCGGCAGCATGCTCGGCTTCGGCGAGGGCGGCGCGGGCGGTGACGGCGAGAGCGGCACCGGCACGTCGGCCACCGGACGGCTCTCCCCCACACTGGTCGAGGCGGCCTGCGCGTGCTACATCGCACCGGAGGAGCCGTACGAGGCCGCTCGCGAGGCCCTGCTGGATGACCGTGTCGTGGCTCTCGTCGGCGCGGCCGGCATCGGCAAGCGGACCGGCTCCGTCGTGCTCCTGCGCGAGATCCTCGGTGGCGACCATCCCCCGATCATCTCCCTCGCCCCTTCCGCCACCCTCGACGAGCTGCGGAAGCGCGACTACGAGCGCGGATACGGCTATGCCGTGTTCGATCGGACGGGCGATCGGCGGGCCCTGCTCGCGCCGAAGGACGACAAGGCGGACACCGGCTGGGCCGACAGCGACCACGGCTGGCAGTCGGTGTCCGAGAAGGTGCACGAGGCCGGGGCCTATCTGGTGGTCACGACGGGTCCCGCCGCCGGCCGGCCGCCCGAGGCGGTGCGGCATGTGACCTGGGAGCGGCCCGCTCTGGCCGAGGTGCTGCGCAAGCGGCTCGATGCCGGCGTGCACGAGGAGAAGCTCACGGCGATGGTCGCCCTCCTGCCCGAAGAGTGTGCCATGGCCGATCTGGTCAGGGTCGCCCAGCGCGTGTCCGCCGGCAGCGAGCCCGTGGACGCCGTCAACGACGTCCTGGACCAGTCCGGGCGGCGCGAGGTGCGCCTGTGGTTCGATCGCGCGCCGTCTCGCCGCGAGATCCTGGACGTCACCACCCTGGCCTTCGTGACCGGTGTGGGCGATCGGGCGTTCGAGATCTGCCGCGACCTGCTGGAGCGGAGCCTGTCCGAGGTGTGGCCCGCGCCGCGCCCCGCCAAGAAGCCGGCGGAGGAGACGCATCTCCAGCAGGACCGCGCCGAGCGGCTCAGCGAGGACGGGCTCATCAGGTTCGTCCGGGACAACACCACCGGCTGGCCCCATCGCACCCTGGCCTTCCGGGAGGACAGCTATCGGCGCTACGTGCTGGAGGAGCTGAGCGAACGGTTCAGGTCGGCCTTCTGGGACGCCGTCAAGGGCTGGCTGGACCAGCTCGTCGTCTTGCGGGAGTTCTCGGTGGACGTGGCGGCCGGGCTCGCGCTCCTGTCGTACACCACCTTCGACGAGATCAACTATTCCTATCTGGAGCCCTGGTCTCTGGGCGAGAACGGCTGGGAAGGGCAGGTCGCGGCCGCGTATGTGCTGTGGTTCATGTCGCTGGACGAGGCGCTGGGCCCGGTGGCGCTGCGCACGGCCGAGTGGTGGGCGGGACAGGGCAGCACCCCGCAGCGCCTGACCGCGATTCTGGCCTTCCAGGGCGAGCTCGGCATCCGCTATCCCACCGCGGCGGCCAAGCGGCTCTGGCAACTGCTGGTGCAGCAGAACCAGCTCAGCGAGGTCGCGGCCAACGCGTTCGGGGACTTCTTCGCCGCGCTGGTCTCGGCCAGGGAGAAGGTGGGCAATGTCGTGAAACAGCTCCGCTCCCAGCTCGACGACGCGCAGAAGACCGGCAAGGGCAGGCTCAGGTACGAGCTGACGCTGGTGGCGATCGTCTCGGTCCTGTGGACCAGAGCGCCCAGGACCGGCAATCCGGCGTCCATGGAGTACCTGCGTGACAACCCCGACCGCAGGCAGATGATCGCGGAGATGTGGGCGGCGGTGCTGCGCTACCGGCCGTACCGGCATGACGGGCTGATCGCGCTGCTCGATGCGCTGAATTCGCTGGAGCGGCTGAGCGGCGCCAACGCCGAACACGACGCGCGAGCGCTCGGCGACGCGCTCGGCGCCGCGCTTCCCGTGCACGAGCACGAGCCCTTCAAGCGGGACTTCACCAACCTGATCGAGAGCTCACGCAAGAAGCCGCCGCGTGCGGCGGCCCTGACGAAAGTACTTCTCGCCGCGCTCGACCGCGCGTCCAAGACATTCTGATGGAGGGACGGAGATGGCCGAGCCATACCCGATCGTCGACCGCAAGACCCTCGACCGGCCCGACCGCGGCGGGCCACTCGGCCTGAGGCGGCGGGAGCGTGGCAAGGACGAGATACCGAAGGTCAACGGGCAGCAGGTCCGCGTCTTCTCGGTGGACGGCGGCTACCTCGTGGATCACGGCCACCGCAGGCTCGACGACGAGAAGGTGGTTCGCGCCACCCATGTGACCATCGTCGATCTCACGCACAACCGCGCCGTACAGACCGAGCTGACGATCCCGTCGCAGGACGCCAAGGACTTCACCGTGCGCGTCACGTTCCTGTGCACGGTCACCGACGCGGTCACCGTGGTCCGGGACGGGCAGGGCGACGCGGAACGGTCGCTCAACGGCTACATCCGCAGCCACCACCGGCTGTTCCAGCTCGGTCTGCAGCACAAGCTCTCCGAGATCAACCCCGTGCGGCTGAACGTACAGACGCAGATCGAGGCGTACGTGCAGCTCAAGCCGCCGCGGGTGCCGGGGCTGAACATGTCCCTGGCCAGCGTCGAAGTGCTCACCCCCGAAGAGCTGGCCGCCTTCCAGGACAAGGTCAGAACGGAAGAGCGGAACTTCGAGCTGTACCGGCTCAAGGCCATGTACGACGAGGAGGCCGACCGGCAGAGGCGCGACTGGGAGCTCGAACGCAAGAAGTACGAGCTCAAGCTGTCCGAGCAACGCCAGCACTACGAGGCCATGGAACAACTCGCCCAGCAGCGGCTGCAGCAGAGCCACAACGAGTTCCTGATCAACGAGGTGGCCAGGAAGCACCAGGCCATCGGCGACGACCCCGTCAAGGCCGCGATGGCGGCGCGCGAGGAGAAGGAGCTGACCGCGACCCAGATCGCCGACCGGCTACAGGCCGGCAAGAACCACGCGGAGGAGCGGGCGGACCGGCAGCAGGAACGCGAGTTCCTCATCGAGCAGGAGGAACGCACCCGGCGCTATGCGATGCAGGACGCGCTGATGGAACGTGAACGCTTCGAGCGCGACCGCGACTACCAGGCGACGCTGACCAAGCTCGAACGGGAGTACCAGGCCGAGCAGACGGCACTTCAGCGCGAGTACGAAACCACGCAGGGCCGTGAGCTGCGGGAGAGAGAAGACCGGCTGCAGATGCTGCGCGTACGCCTGGACATGCTCAAGGAGATCGCCCATCACGGTCACCTGAACGAGGTCTATGTGGACGCCGAGCAGCTCATCAAGGGCATCGCGCACGAGACCGGCGCCGTGACGTCGCCGCTCGCGAGTACCGCCACGCCTCCCGAGCTGGAGAACAGCCTGGAGACCGCCGGGAACGATCCAAAGGCCGACGCCGGCTCAGGCGGCGGCACCGACGCTCACGTGGAGGTCGAGGTCGCGCGCGAGACCTGGCGCGAGGAGGACTACTGATGGCCGTGCACACGGAGGCCGCGGCCTCAGCCTCTCCGGAGGGGTCGGATTGGGCGGCCACGCGGGCGTTCGCCCGCCACGTACGCCGGTCCGCGTCACGGGAGAAGCGCGTCTGGAGGTGGCTGCGCACCCTCGCCGGCGTGAACGAGGACGTGCTCGACCACTTCCCCGAAGAACGCGCCCGTTACACCCGGCTGGGTGCGATCGTGCTCAACACGGGTCTCCTCGCGGGGCTTTCGATGCTGGCGGCCTTGACGAAGTTCGTCGACGCGCCCTGGGCGCTGCTCCTCCTGGTCGCCGCCTTCTGGTCCTGGGTCATCATGTGCATCGACACCTGGCTGCTGTCGAGCACCCATGGGACGAACGGGGGTGCCGCCTTCTGGGTGCGACTCATGCTGTCGGTCGTCATCGGCCTGGCGATCGCGGAGCCGCTGCTGCTGAAGGTGTTCGAACCCGCCATCCACCGCCAGGTCGCGGCGGACCGGGTCGAGGAGCGCGCGAACAAGGAATCCGACCTGCGCTCCTGCAACCCCGTGCCGTACACGAAGCTGTCCGACCCCGAGTCGGCGCGCTGCGCGGACGACGGCCTGCTCATCAGCGTCCGGACGGCGCCGGCCACGCTGGAACACGCCTTGCAGGAGGCCAAGGGCCAGTCGAAGCTCCTGCAGAGCCAGATCGACGACACGGACGGCAGGATCGCCGCGGCCGAGGACCTGGCCCGGCGCGAGTGCAACGGGCAGACGGGAAGCGGCCTCAGCGGCCGGGCCGGCGTGGGACCCAACTGCCGCCGCGACCGGGCGGTGGCCGACCGGCTGCGGCGTACGAGCGGCAACCGGCAACGCCAGAAGGATGTCACGGCACTGCAGGCCAAGATCGTCGATCTCCAGAGCCAGCTCAAGGCCGGGAACGGCTCCTACGCCGCGCAGATCGACGCCGGGATCAAGGCCAAGCTCCCCTCCGAAGCCGGCCCCATCGGCATCCTCGAAGAGGACAAAGCCCTCGGGAACCTCTCCGCCACCAGCCTGTTCGTGTTCGTCGGCCAGTGGCTGCTCAGGATCCTGCTCATCATCATCGACTGCCTCCCGGTCCTGACCAAGAAGCTCTCCCCCATGACCGCGTACGACGCGGCGGTGGCCCGGCAGCTCGTCACCGACGACGTCCTGCACGCCGCCAAGGACGACCTGAAACGCCAGCGGGACCTGGCGGTCACGAACGTCGAGCGAGCGCGGGTACGCAAGGAAGAGGACGACGGGCTACGCGCGATCGAGGAACAGGACGAGGCCGACCGCCACCGGCGCGAGGAGGAACTGAACCACCGCATCGACGCCCTGGCCGCCGACCTCCGCAACCGCGCCACCACGGCGTAGCCCCATCAGGAGGGGATCCGCTTGCCGAGGTTGATGAAGAAGAGGATCAAGCCCACGGTCAGCACGATGTGCCCCAGTCCGGCGATGCCGGAGATCGCCGCGCTGGTCTCGGCGCCCAGGACCGTCTGGGTGCCGTGGATGAGCATCATGAGCACGGTCAACCCGAGACCCGCGTTGTAGACCCAGAAGGACCAGTTGAAGAGCCTGCTGGCCGACAGGGTGAACAGCTTCTCCAACGCCAGCACGACAAGGGAGAAGAGCATGCCGGGCGCGAGTAAGTGCGTGTGCACCACTCCGAGCTGGCTGTCGCCCGTGAAGTCGTTGAACTTGGTGAGCTCGCGATAGTACAGACCGCTGATCAAGCCGAGGATCATGTAGGTGTGCGCCGCGTAATAGAGCTTTTTCATTGTTGAGACCTCTCAAGACCTGGCGTCGTTCCAGGTCACGCTGTTGAGGAAGTAGGTGTCATAGAGCTCCTGCACATCGAGCAGGATCTCGGGCGGCACCTTGCCGTAGGCGATGCGCTCCAGGTGGCGGAAGTACTCGAACCGTTCGACACCAGGGGTGATCACGATGAGGATGTCGGCGTCCTCCCCCGGCGCCGCGGCGAAGGCGTGGGCGAGACCGGGCGGCACCACCACGAGGTCGCCGCGCTCGGCGGTGACGACCTGCTCGCCGGACAGCAGCTGGGCGGTGCCGTCCAGCACGTAGAACAGCTCGGCGGAGCCGGCGTGGCTGTGCGGTTTGGCGCCGTCCGCGCCGTTCGCCAGCGTGACCCGCTGGGTCGAAAGCGCGCCGCCGGTTGAGCTGCTGTCGGCCAGCAGCCGGATGGTGGTGGGGGCCTGGCCGATCACTTCGGCCTCCGCGGAGCGGACGATGACGGACTTGTCGAAGTCCGGCACGATCAGCGACATCTCAGTGACTCCTTCGATTCAGACGAGGAACAGCAGGGCGGCGCAGATGAGGACGGTCACGGCCGTCGCGAAGTGGATGCCGAACGCCACCGCCTTGGTGCCGCCGTTGCGCAGGACGATGACGGTGTCGAAGAAGGGGATGATGGCGACCACCAGCATGAACCAGGCCTCGGCACGCGCACCCACGAAGACGAGCAGGGCCAGGCCGAGGATGCCGTAGACGGCGTCGCGCAGGCCCTTGATGGTCAGGTAGGCGGTGTCTCCGTCCTTCTTGGCGGGGACGCCGTAACCGGCGGCGGAAGCCTGCGGCACCAGCAGGAACCGCAGGCCGATGAAGAGGATGAGCAGGTTGAGCAGGACGGCGAGTCCATAGGCAACGGGGGTGAGCACGATTTACTCCAATATCTAGCGCCGCTAGGTGCAGGAGTGACGCTAACATAGCCGCGACAGAAGCGCTAGCGACGCTAGAGTTTCGGTCACGTCGATCCGGCTTGGTTACGCCCCCAGCATCGAATGCGCTCTCCATCTGGAACAACGACAGATCCGACAACGCACTATCAACCTCGGCTTAACGATCCGGTCCGGCTCACGCCCTTCAGTCGTCAAAGGCGAAGCTGCGGCCACCGTGTACGACAACGGCGCTGCTCAGCGCTCCGCCGCAGGCAAGGGAAAGACGGTTTCCCAGTCGCCGGCCATGCTGACGACGCTCCACCCGAGGCGGGCGGCGGTCTCGGTGATGGGCTCGGTTTCGGTGAAGGTCTGGGCCTTGCCGGCGTACGCGTACTCGCGTTCGGCGTCGTCATGGTCGACGAGCAGCGCCAGAGCCGGCCGATCGGCGGCAGTGGCCCATTCGAGCATCTCGCGGTCACCACCGGAGTTCCCGGCGGCCAGGATCGGGCGTCGGCCGAGCTGGGTCTGGATGTTGCCGACCTTGGCCGGTCCCTCGTTGGCGGCGCCGAGGATTCCGCCGGTGCGGCGGAGCCTTGGGCGCCCGCTGGGGTCCCGCTCGAAGTCGTAGGCGATGAGCGTCCCGACCACGAGTTCGGCCGGTACACCGTAGAGGGCCGCGCTGACGGCGCGGACGAACTCGGTGCCGCCTCCGGTCACGATGCCGACGGTGAAGTCCAGCCGTCGCAGTTCGCCGATGAGCTCGAGCATGGGCTGGTACACGGTCGCGCTCATCGACCGGCCTGTGGCGTGGGTTGCCGTCGCCATGAAGGCCCGGACCTCGGCGACGAACTCCTCAGGGGTGAAGCCCTCGAACAGTCCGGCGAGCGCGAGCGCGATGCGCTGCAGGCCGAAGTCGCCGACCCGGCTCGGATCACCGCTGAGGACCGCGGCGAACTCGGGTTGTTCGCCGACCGACGGATCGTCCGCCGCTCGCCGCCGCAAGGCGTCCAAGAAGAACTCGGCCTGGACATATGTCGGCCGCTCACACCACAACGTGCCGTCGTTGTCGAAGTAGGCCACCCGATCGGCCTGCGGCACGGAGCGGGCGGCATCGAGGAACTCGAGGACCGCGTCCCGCGTCGCGCCCGGCCGCCACGACGGCAGCGTGGTCACGACGCGTCACCACCCGTCGTACGCCCGGCAGCCGGAGAGTCCCAGACGCAACGGAAGCCGATGTGACTCATACCGGTGTCGATCATCTGCGGCCGGCGGGCGGCGGGCCGGTAGCGCAGACAGTAGGTGTCGGCGCACAGGTACGACCCACCCTTGATCACCTTGCGCGGGATGCGGAACTGCGGCTGAGCCGGGTCATAACTCGATTCGACATCACCGCCGCAGGGGTCGCGGGGGGTGCAGCACGGTGACACGGCCGCGTCGGGGTGCCGTTCGGCCCACCAGTCGGAGGTCCATTCCCAGACGTTGCCCGCCATGTCGAACAACCCATAACGGTTCGCCGGGAAGGACCCGACCGGTGCGGTCCCCGACCAACCGGACTCCCCCGTCGAGCGCCATGGGAAATCGACTCCCTCCCAGGTGTTGGCCATGATGCGACCACCCGGGCGGGGCTCGTCGCCCCACGTGAACGCGGCACCCTCGAGGCCGCCGCGTGCGGCGTACTCCCACTGCGCCTCGGTGGGCAGCGCGGCGCCGACCCACGTCGCGTAGGCGGCGACGTCCTCGTACGCGACGTGGACCACCGGATGGTCGAGGCGGTCGTCGATGCTCGAGCCTCTCCCCTCCGGAAAGCGCCAGCACGCGCCCGGCGTCCACCTCCACCACAGACTGAGATGCCGGAGGTCGACCGGACCATGCGTCGGGACGAACACCATCGACCCGGGCACCAGGTTCTCCGGGGGCGCGCCAGGGAAATCGGCCGGGTCCAGCGGCCGCTCGGCCACGGTGACGTAGCCGGTCGCCGCCACGAACGCGGCGAAACGGCGGTTGGTGACGGCGATCGGATCGATGGCGAAGCCGTCGATCCGCACTCTGTGGGTCGGCGCCTCCTCGCGATAGTGGTCGTCGGAGCCCATCGTGAAGACCCCGCCGCCCAGGTGGATCGAGCCGTCGGCTCCGTGGGGCGGCCCCGCGGGCCCGAACGTGCGGGTCGGCCGCGTCTCGCGATCGCCGACCCGCCCGCTGCCGCTCATGCGCTGGTCATCCCGGCGCGCAGCTTGTCCATCACCTGGTCGATGCCGAAGCTCGCCGGCGCCTGGCGCGGCGGGAAGTCGGTGAACGTGGTGAGCAGGCGGGCGATGTACGCCTGTGCCGGGACCAGCAGCCACGCATGCTCCAGCAGCCAGTCGTAGTAGGTGTTGGAGGTGATGTCGGCGCGCTCGTAAGGGTCGGTGCGCAGGTTGAATATCTTCGGGACCCGCAGGTCGGTGTACGGCTCGGCCCACACGCGCAGCGTTCCGGGGGCGCGCTGCTCCAGGAACACCAGTTTCCAGTTGTGGAAGCGCAGCGAGGTGAGGTCTCCGTCGTCGGAGACGTAGAAGAAGTGCTCGCGCGGGCTCTTGTCCACCTCGCCGGTGAGGTAGGGGAGCTGGTTGTGGCCGTCCAGATGCACCCGGAAGAACGTGCCGCCGAGCTCCGCTCCCGCCTTGAGCTTGTCGGCGATGTCCGGCACGCCGGCTGCGGCCAGCAGGGTGATGAACCAGTCATTGTGGCTGACGATGCCATTGAGCACGGTGTCCGCCGGGATCTTGCCCGGCCACCGCACAACGCCGGGGACGCGGTAGGCGCCCTCCCAGTTCGAGTTCTTCTCGTTGCGGAACGGCGTCATGGCGCCGTCGGGCCAGGTGTTCATGTGCGGGCCGTTGTCGGTGGAGTACATGACGATCGTGTTCTCGGCGATGCCGAGCTCGTCGAGTACGTCGAGCAGGGACCCGACGATGTCGTCGTGGTCGAGCATCGTGTCGTGGTACTCCGACTGCCATCGCCCCGCGCGGCCTCGGCTCTCCGGCTTGCAGTGCGTACGGAAGTGCATGTGGGTGGAGTTGAACCACACGAAGAAGGGGGTGTCAGCCTCGGTCTGGCGGCGGATGAAGTCGATCGCCGCGTCACGGAACTCCTCGTCGCAGGTCTCCATCCGCTTCTTGGTGAGCGGCCCGGTGTCCTCGATGCGCTGGGTGCCGTCTTCGTCGGCCCACGAGCGGATCACCCCTCGTGGCCCGAACCGCTCCCTGAACCCGGGGAACTCCTCCTCCGTCGGGTAGTCGGGCTGCTCGGGCTCCTCCTCGGCGTTGAGGTGATAAAGGTTGCCGAAGAACTCGTCGAACCCGTGCGCCGTCGGCAGGAACTCGTCACGGTCGCCGAGGTGGTTCTTGCCGAACTGGCCGGTCGCGTACCCCTGCGCCTTGAGCGCGGTGGCGATCGTCGGGTCCTCGGCGCGCAGCCCGATCTCGGCGCCGGGCATGCCCACCTTGGTCAGGCCCGTCCGGTAGGGATTCTGACCGGTGATGAACGCGGCCCTGCCCGCCGTACAGCTCTGCTCGCCGTAGCAGTCGGTGAACCGCACTCCCTCTTCGGCGATCCGGTCGATGTTGGGGGTGCGGTATCCCATCAGCCCATCGCTGTAGCAGCTGAGATTCGAGATCCCGATGTCATCTCCCCAGATGACCAGGATGTTCGGTCGCTCCGACATGCATTCCCCCAGCCACGACACACGAGCTCCGTTTCACCAGCATCGCCCGCCGGCCGGAATGTCCGGGTCATTGAGCTGCCAAGATTCGAGTTCGAGCGGGCAAGGACGCGAAACTCCGACGCTAGAACAGATGCGGCACGACCACGGTGATCGTGATGGTCGCCATCGCCGCGACGATCAGATCGACCGCCCATCGCAGGTAACGGTGCTTGGCGAGTGCCAGCCGGGAGAACAGCAGCGCATCCCCCGCCAGGGACAGCTCGCGGTCGGCCAGCTGTTCGCGTACCTGGTCGAGCACGGCCTGCGCGCTGGCCGCTCTGGCATAGGCGATGGCTCGCGGTCCGCCGTGCTTGGGCAGTTCGGGACGGATGGTGAGCAGGACCAGCACGACCGCTATGGAGAGCAGCAGGATCGCCAGTATCACGCCGAACCGTGCGATCCCGGGGAAGTGAGCCGGGCCGGTGACCAGGAGGGTGCCCAGCACGCCGAATGCGGCACCCGCCCAGGACAGCAGCAACCCCGACTTGCCTTCGCCGGCACGGACCAGTTCGGCGTGCGCCGCGTCGACGGTGGCGTCCAATGCGTTCTTGAGGGCGGGATCCGGATGCTTCGCATTGCCTTTGCCGGGTTCGGGGCTCGGCCCCGGGTGCTCGTGACTCATGGTGGGCGATCCCTTCAGGTGACGGCGCGTGCGGGCGGTGAACTCCGGGCCGCTTGAGCACGTCTTTTCACAGTACGCGTTTATGTGATCACTCTTGGTGGCAAGATCGACTTATCGACCTGTCCGGGCAGAGGCAATGCGGAGCGTGACCATGGCGGTGCAGGGACGTGTGCGATGGAAGCGCTTCGCGTTGATCTTCGTACCGGTGGCGGCGATGACGTCGCTGCTGGTCGGGGCCACGGCCCAGGGGGTCATCGGTGCCACGTTCGTCGTGTCCAGCAGCACGTTCAAGCTCGCCACCGAGGAACTGCGCGGCCAGGGCTTCGCCCTGGCGGGCGGCGTGGTGCGGACCAAGGCAGGCCGGGTGATCCCCGTCGTGGTGACCGGTATCCGGCGGGCCGTGGCGACCGGCCTGTGCCAGAGCGTGCTCATCAAGTCGCCGCTGGGAGCGGTGACCGTCAGGATCACCGGCGGCCTGGACGGGAACCAGGTGAACATCGAGAACTTGGTCGTCGACGTGGCGGCGGCGCAATCCGCCGCCTCGCTCACCGACATCGAGCTGGGGCGGGACGCCAGCACCCTGGACGAAGTCCCCGGGGTCAGGGGACCGGCCGGCACGTTCGGCGGGCAGGGCAGCGGGATCACTCTGCGCAATACCAAGCTGAGCGCGTGGGCCGTCACCGCCGCGACGTTCAGGCTCCCCGACCTCAGGCTGATCGTGCTGCCCGGCGTGCACGAGTGCTTCTGACGCGCGTCGGCCCCGCCTCTCCGGCGCGGGTGGCGACCGCTCCGTGCCGATGCGGGAAGGCGAGAGATCTATGACATCGTGGCGGCGTTCGCGCCCGTTCTGGGGCGGCCTGTTGATCGTGCTGGCCGGGGTCGAGCTGCTCAGCATTCCGCTCGCGATCAACGCGCTGCCGGTGGTCATCCTGTTCGGCCCGGTGGGGGCCACTTACCTGATCGCGCTGGTAATGATGATCTTGGGCGTGCTGCTCTGGCTGCAGCCCGGCCAGAGGGTGTTCCTCGGCATCGTGACCGTACTGCTGTCGATGGCGTCCTTCGTCTACTCCAATCTGGGCGGCTTCCTGATCGGCATGAGCCTGGGCCTGGTCGGCGGCACGCTGGCCCTCGCCTGGGCTCCCGCGCCTGTGAAACAGCCGCGCACGGCCGATGCGGCTCCTGTCGCGCAGTCGCGCAGGGCCGTGCGGTGAGATCCGTACCGTCGCGCCCGTTTCATGGCTCTCGCATGGCGGTGAAGGCCTCCCGTACACCGGGGAAGACCGGCAGCCGCCGGGTGGCGCCGTCATGGTAGGGATTGGCCCGCAGGACCGCCAGGACGGGCCCGCGGACGCGGGCCAGCGCGATCCGGCAACCGAGTTCCCGCAGGTCGGCCGCGAGCTGGGCCATGGTGTCCGCAGCGGTGGCGTCCACGTAGAACACCGCCTCCGCATCCAGGATCACGCATCGTGGACGCGGCTCCTGTGCGGTCACCAGGCCCAGGACCCGCTGCTGGATCCGCCGGGCGTTGGCGAAGAACAGCGGTGCGTCGACACGGTAGATGAGGATGTCAGGGTGGGGTGACGCACCGTCGGCGATCTCCTGGGGCGGATGGTCGTCATCAACGATGGCGAGCAGGGTGTCGTGCGGACGGGCAGCGCGACCGATCAACTGGCTCGCCGCGAGAATCACCGCGATCAGCAGTCCGCGTAGCACGCCGAGAGCCAGCACACCGGCCACGGCAACGAGCGCGATCACACTCTCCGCACGCCAACCGCGCCACAGCCGCAGCAGGCCGGTGACGTCGATGAGCTTGGGGGCGCCCACCATCACGATGGCGGCCAGCACCGCCATCGGCAGCAGCGCGACCAACGGCCCGCCGGTGAACAGCACGAACACGACGATGCCCGCGGCGATGAGCTGAAAAAGCTGGGAATGCGCGCCGGCACCGCGGACGGACATGGTGCGACTGGTGCTGGCCATCGGCGCGAACCCGCTCAGCAGGCCCGCGGCCAGGCTCGCCGCGCCCAGGGCGGTGGTCTCCCGGTCAAGAGAGATACGCTCGCCGCTGCCGGCTCCCCCCTGGCGAACGGCGCTGACGGTCTCGACCGAGGCGATCAACGCCATGCCCGCCGCAGGCAGCAGCATCGCCCACAGGTCGGCCACGCTCACCCGAGGCCAGGCGAGCTCGGGCAGACCGCCGACCGCCGGGCCGACCACCGCCACACCCCGGCCGCCCAGCCCCGCCGCCGTCGAGATCGCGATGGCCAGCAGGCAGACCACCAGCCCGGCGGGCACGCGGGGCAGGCAACGCCTGAGGACGACGAGCGCGGCCAGCGCGCCCAAGCCCATCATCGCGGTCAGCGGCCTGGCCTGCTCCAGATGGGTGAGGACATGCCAGAGCTTGAGCAGCGGATCGGAACCGGACGTCGCGATGCCCAGCAGTGGCCCCACCTGCCCGGCGAGGATCCCGATACCCACACCGGCCAGGTAGCCGAGCATCACCGGCATGGACAGGAAATCGGCGACGCCCTGCAACGGCAGCGCGGCCACCAGCAGGCAGCAGACGCCCGTCAGGATCGCCAGGGCCGCCGCCAGCGCCACCGCCCGCTCACCGTCGCCGCCCGCCTGGTCCCGTACCACGGCGAAGGTCAGCAGCGCCAACGCCGATGAGGGCCCCACCGCCACGAACCGCGTAGCGGTGAGCAGGGCGAAAACCGTCGCAGAGCCCAGGGCGGTATACAGCCCGGTGACCGGCGGCAGCCCGGCCAGGGCGCCGTACGCCAGTGCCTGCGGCAGCAAGGTCACCGCGGTGACGAAGGCGGCCACGACATCCGCGCGCACCCAGCGTGCCGAATAGTGGCGCAACTGCCCGATGAGCGGCACCACGTTCACAGCCCGAATCCGACGCGTATCCATCCGATCATCATGCGATCGGTTCTGTCCGCGGCTCCCTGGACACGCCTGGCCGGCGCCGTAAACCCTCGCCCACGTCAGGCCACCGGTTCGCGGGGGTCGCTCAGCCGGTGGACGCGGCGATCTGTACGCCGTGACCGCCGTTGTCGGAGAGGAACGACGCCAGCGCCTGCCCCTGCTCGGCCACGGCGGTGCGGTCGGCTCGCGAGAAGAGGCGCAGCGGGGTGACCATCACGGTGCCAGCCTCGACGGTCCAGGTCGCGGAGACCCGGCCGTCGACCAGGACGACGCGGGCGCCGGCGACCGACAGGCCGCGGTGGGCGTCGTCGATGATCCGGCCGCGGTCGTGGTACCCGAGGAGCGCGTTGTCGAACGCCGGCAGGAACCGCACCGGAGCGGGTGTGTCGGGGTCGGGGCGCGGCGCGTCGGGGAGGTCCAGCAGTTCCCGGCCTCGCTCGTCGCGGAAGGTGACCAGCTCCTCGCGTATCGCGGCCACCGCGGCCGGCAGTCCGGCGAGACCGCACCAGGCGCGCAGGTCGGCTGAGGTGGCGGGGCCGAACGCGGCCAGATAGCGGCGTACCAGCTCTTCACCGACCGGATCGGAGCCGTCCGGGGCCGGCGGGTCGATCTCGCGCCCCAGCCAGGAGGAGAGCAGGACGTTGCGTACTCCCGCCCTCGTACGCCATAGCCCGCGCGGCGGTAGCTGCACCATCGGGACGAGGGCGGCGATCAGCATCTCACCCAGTGCCCGCGGTCCCGGCGCCGGCCAGCGTCCAGCCAGCGCCCGCGCGAGCTCGGCCATAGAGCGGGGCTCGTCGTCGGCCATCACCGCCCGGCCCGCCGCCGCGAGCTCGTCGAGATCCACCCCGTCGAGCTCGCGGCGGTAGGTCCCGAGCACCCGTTGGCGCAGCATGGTGTCGTGGCGGGCCCGCCAGGCCAGGACGTCGTCGGCGGCGAGCAGGTGGACGGTGCGGCGCATGAGGTGGGTCCGCACCACATTGCGCCGGATCAGCAGGTCCGAGAGCACCGCCGGGTCGAACGCGCGCAGCCGCGACCAGAGCCCGGCGAACGGTTCCTGTGGTTCCTGCGCTTGCAGGCCGCACAGGTGCGCGACGGCGTCGAGGACCGGCAGGTCGGCGTGATCGAGCAGCAACTGCCGGGCGAGTGTCGCTCGGTTGAGCGCCCGGGTGTCGAGAACGGTCATCGGTTCAGGTTGATTTCTGCCCGTCGAGCGTCTCGCGCAGGATGTCGGCGTGCCCGGCGTGCTGGGAGGTCTCGGCGATGACGTGCATCAGCACCCGGCGTACGCTGCGCACCGCTCCCGGCTCGTGCCAGGGCGCCTCCGGCAACGGGTGTGTCGCCGACAGGTCGGGGACGGCGGCGACGATCTCCTCACTGCGCGCGGCGACCTGCTCGTAACGCGCGAGGATCCCGGCCGGCGTATCGCCGGGCAGCATCTGGAAGTCGTTCTGGTGGTCGATCGCCCACTGCGGGAACTCGCGTGCGGTACCGGCCGCGAAATCGGCCCAGGTGACACCGTCGGGCAGGTCGTAGCGCAGCGCCGACGGGCCCTCGACCACGAACCGCAGCCACTGTTCCTCCATGGACGCGACGTGCTTGATCAGCCCGCCCAGGCACAGCGCGCTGACCGTCGGGCGCTCGCCGAGTTGCTCGTCGCTGAGCCCGCGGACGGTGTCGGTCAGGGCGGATCGCGCGTCCGCGAGCTGGGCGAGCAGTTCGCCTCGCTCGGCGTCGAGCGTTGAGGGGGACGTGGGGGTAGCGGTCGCGTTGTTGTCGTTGACTGGCATACGACAACAGTCGCAGGCGAAGCGGACAGGTAGTGGCCTCTTCTCCGGGCAATATAGGCAACATGCCGAAGACTTCAGCGCGACTGCTGTCGTTGCTCTCGCTGCTCCAGACGCGCCGGGACTGGCCGGGGGCGCTGCTGGCCGAGCGGCTGGACATCAGCCCGCGCACCGTACGCCGTGACGTCGACCGCCTGCGCGAGCTCGGCTATCCCATAGTGGCCTTCAAGGGGCCCGCCGGTGGGTACCGGCTCGAAGCCGGCACGGAGCTGCCCCCGTTGCTGTTCGACGACGAGCAGGCCATCGCTCTGGCCATCGCGCTCCAGATCGCCACCACCACTGGCGCCGGCATCGCGGAAGCCGCGGCACGCGCCCTGAACACCGTCCGGCAGGTCATGCCCGCCCGGCTGCGCCACCGGATCGACACCCTCCAGGTCACCGCCGTCGAGCGGCCCACGATCCGGCCGGGCCCACAGGTCGACAGCAGCGTACTCATGGCACTCAGCGCCGCCGTCCACGCCCGCGAGGTGCTGCGCTTCGACCACACCGCCGTATCCCGGCCAGGAGCGGTCGACCACGGCGCGCGGACTCCGCCGCGCCGGGTGCAGCCCCATCACCTCGTCACCTGGGACGGGCGCTGGTATCTCGTCGCCTGGGACCTCGACCGCGAGGACTGGCGCACCTTCCGCGCCGATCGGATCACCCCGCGCACCCCTACGGGACCCCGCTTCACCCCGCGCGAGCTGCCCGGAGGTGACGTGGCCGCCTTCGTGGCCGGCAAGTTCTGGGACTCCGACAGCTCTGGCAACTGGCCCTGCCGCGGCGAGGTGATCCTCGACCTACCCGCCGCCGCCGTGTCCCGCTACACCCGCTACGGATTCGCCGAGGAACTCGGCCCGAACCGCTGCCGGCTCGTCCTGGGCTCGTGGTCCTGGCCTGGCCTGGCCGCCACCATCGGCAAGTTCGACGCCGACATCGAGGTCGTCGGCCCGGCCGAGCTCAAGAACGCCTTCGCGCGCCTGGCCCGCCGCTACGCCAACGCCGCAGCCGACGCACCGTGACCTTGGAGACCGCGGCGGATCACGGGGTCCAGGCCGGATCCCGGCCGATGACGCCGAGCAGGCGGTCGAACTTCGGGGCGTCGTCCGGCACCGCCACCGGCGGCCCGAAGGCGCCGCGCTGCCTGCCCATCTCCACCATCTGGCCGGTGAAGTCCAGCGCCCGCGAGACGGCCTCGGTCTCCGGCTCGTACTGCTGACCGGTGGCCCTGGCCAGGTCCCAGCCGTGCACGACCATGTCGACGAGGTACATGTGAGCCAGCGTGGTCATCGGCAGGCCCATATCGGGGCTGGTCCCGTCCCATGCCTCGCGCCGAGACCAGGCAGCGAGCGTCCCCTCCGCCCGCTTGGCGAAGTCGCCCACGTAAGGTCCCTGCTCGATCCACGGTCCCTTGCGGCCCAGCGACTCGAACAGCTCCGCCACCCACTCCAGGTGGTTGATCAGGTCTTTGACGTCGTACTTCGCACATGGCGTAGGCGACCCGAACTGGTCTTGACGCACCGTACGCACCAATCCGGAGGTGCGTTCGGTGGCGCGCGTCATCAGCGGCATCATGTCGTCCATGGCAGCAATGGTTCCTCGCCTGCCTCAGGCACGGCTTGTAGAAACGCGACAGCGCGGCTGGGTCGACCCGTACGCGGGGCTCAACGCCTTCAATTTCACGCGTCAGGCGCCATCACCCGAAATTTCGGCGTACGTAGAGCATTTCTGGGTCGTCACCTGGATCGACCTCGCCGAGCCGTACGAACAGCGCATCGTCTCCCACCCCACCGTGAACATGACCATCGCCCAGGACTTCCACCGGATCGCGGGTGTGATCAAGGGTGGGTTCTCCTACACGATGCGGGGCAGCGGCCGCGTGCTCGGCACGCGTTTCCGCCCCGGTGGCTTCCGGCCGCTCCTCGGCCGCCCGGTTTCCGAACTGACCGACCGCTTCGTGGAGATCGGCGAGATGTACGGCACAGCAGGCGCGACCCTGGTCGAGCAGGTCCTGGCCGAACCCGACCCCCGGGCCGCCATCGGGCTCACCGAGAAGTTCCTGCTGAGTCTGGGGCCGGAGCAGGATCCGCTGGCCGAGGAGGTCGCGGCGCTGGTGGCGATGGTGGAGAACGACGTGTCCATGACCAGGGTCGACGAGCTGGCCACCAGGTCGGGGCTGTCGGTGCGCTCGCTGCAGCGCCTGTTCCGGGACTATGTCGGCATCGGCCCCAAGTGGGTGATCCGCCGCTTCCGACTGCACGAGGCCGCGGAGCGGGTCTCCCAGGGCGTCGACCTCGCCACGCTGGCCACCGAACTCGGCTACACCGACCAGGCCCACCTGACCCGCGACTTCACCGCCGCGGTCGGCATGCCACCCGCGGCCTACGCCCGGCTCAGCAGCCAGGCCTAGCTTGATGCTGTGCGCGGCCGCCTAGTGCTCGCCGGCGTTGTCCGCCCGGGCCGGTAGGAGCAGGGCGGTGATGACCACGCCCACCGACAGGATGGCGCCGATGACGAAGGCCAGCCGCATACCGTCGAGGTTGGCGAGCACCTCTGTGACGCCTTCGGCCTTCAGGGTCTCGGCCCGCGCACTCATCACGGTGATCACAAGCGCGGTACCGATAGCCGCGGCGACCTGCTGCAGTGTGCTCAGGATCGAGCTCCCGTGCGAGTAGAGGTGCGGGGGGACCGCTCCGAGCCCGAGAGTGAAGACCGGCGTGAAGGTCGCGGCCAGGCTCACCATGAGCAGCGCGTGCAGGCCGAGGAGCTGCCAGTACGGCATGGTCATCGTGATCTGGGTGAAGCCGACGAGCGAGAGCATGATCCCGATGGCGCCAGGGATGACCAGAACCCGACCACCGTGGTTGTCGAACAGGCGGCCGACGGTCGGACCGAGCAGGCCCATCGCCAGCCCGCCCGGCATCACGAGGAGGCCGGTCTGCAGGGGGCTGAGCGCGCGGACGTTCTGCAGGTACAGCGGCAGCAGGATCATCGAGCCGAGCATGGACATGAAGGCCACCGCCATCAGGATCAGCGCGACCGTGTAGGTGCGGCGGCGCAGGGTCCACAGATCCAACAGCGGCGTGCCGCGCTTCTGCAACGACAGCTGGCGAAAGACGAAGACGGCGATGGTGACCAGGCCGGCCGCCACGATGGCGGCGGCAACGCGGATGTCTCCATCCTTGAACCGGCTGAGCCCGTAGACCAGGCCGCCGAACCCGGCAGCGGCGGTGACCACGCTGAACCAGTCGATGGTGCTGAACTCGGGCTCGCCGACGTTCTTGAGCTGCCTCAGGCCGCCCCACGTGATCAGCCCGGCGATGGGCAGCACCACGGCGAACAGCAGGCGCCAGGACCCGAAGTTGAGGATCACTCCGGAGATCGCCGGGCCCATGGCGGGCGCGACGGAGATGGCCAGGGTGACGTTGCCCATCACCCGGCCCCGTTCTGCCTCGGGCACGACCCGCATCAGCGTGGTCATCAGCAGCGGCATCATCACAGCGGTCCCGGACGCCTGGATGATGCGGGCGCCCAGCAGCACCTCGAACGTCGGCGCGACGGCGGCCAACGCCGTGCCGAGCAGGAACAAGCCCATCGCGGTGGTGTACGCGCTGCGGGTGGACACCCGTTGCAGGAACCATCCGGTGATCGGGATGACGGCGGCCATGGTCAACATGAAGGCGGTCGAGAGCCACTGCGCCGTCTGCTCGGTTATGTGCAGCGCGTCCATCAGCCGCGGGATCGCATTGATCATGATCGTCTCGTTGAGGATGACCACGAAGGTGGCGAGCACCAGCAGCCGGATCACGGCCGGGGTGCGACCTGAAACTGCGGTCGCGGACTTGGCGGGTGAGTCGAGCTGTGGGCTGGACACGGCACCTCGATCGGGGGTCGTCGAACATGATGTGGTCACGGCTGGCGTCCCCAGCCTTGGGTCTCACAAGAAGTCGTGGTCATGCAAAGACTGACCGACACCACCGACAAAACTCATCGCCCATCCCACAGCATTC
The DNA here is from genome assembly GCF_040638335.1 of Nonomuraea sp. NPDC026600. Classification (NCBI taxonomy): domain Bacteria; kingdom Bacillati; phylum Actinomycetota; class Actinomycetes; order Streptosporangiales; family Streptosporangiaceae; genus Nonomuraea; species Nonomuraea sp. NPDC026600. The sequence continues at coordinate 29,073 of NZ_JBEZYD010000027.1, read as the reverse complement.
CGGCAAGTGACGCGAAATGCCACCCGGTTTTCACCGGCGAACGACGATCTCCAGATCGCGCGGAGCAGCCCCGAATCAATCCCTGGCCTGGGCGAACACGCCCCGATGAAGGCCAGAGGCGCCTCGTGACCTTCTGGGGCGATCAGCAGGCATCACGTCGCCCCCTTGGCGCCTGCGCGGCTACTCCCCATGGCGTACCCCGGCCGATTTCTCCTACCGGTGTCGTAGCGGGCGAAGCCTCTCTTGGGGGGACGCCCGGCGACCCACGACCGGCGACCATTGCGGGTGTGGGAACCGTCGTCAGGAACGTACAACGGGCTGCGCCGGCCATGAGGCCATCTCCGGAATAAGATTAGCCTTACCTAACTCACCTGGGAGTGAGTATGACCGATGACAAGATCGACGGTGCGACCCTGGACGGTGTGGCGGCCACCTGTCTCTGGACGCTGCGCAACCGCGCCGAGGAGTCGATGCACCCCGGCTCGGCGTTCCACGACCCGCTGGCGGAGCGCCTTTGCCGCCGGATCGAGTACGACTACGACCGGTTCGGCAAGCCCAGCCAGACCCATCCGCTGCGCGCCCTCACCCTGGACCTCGCCATCCGCGCCTATCTGGACCGGCATCCCGCCGCCACGGTGGTCGCCCTCGGCGAGGGTCTGCAGACCACCTACTGGCGCCTGGGGCGGCCCGACATCGACTGGCTGTCCGTGGATCTGCCACCCGTCATCGACCTGCGCACCCGCCTGCTCCCGCCGGAGCCGCGCATGACCGCGATCCCGGCCTCGGCGCTGGACCGCACGTGGATGGACATCCCCGATCCGGCGCGTGGCGTGTTCATCTCCGGCGAGGGTCTGTTCATGTACCTCGAACGCGACCAGGTGATGTCCCTGATCGCCGAGTGTGCCGCGCGGTTCCCCGGCGGGCGGCTGTTCTTCGACTCGATACCCACCTGGTTCCGGAACCGGACGCTCAAGGGCTACCGCATGTCGGCCCGCTACACCGCGCCGCCCATGCCGTTCGGCCTGTCGGTGTCCGAGGCCGCCCGCCTGCCCGCGCAGATCCCCGGCGTGGCCACCGCCGAAGAGCTGCAGCCGCCGCCCGGCCGCAAGGCATGGGGGTCGAGAACCCTCCGGAAGATCGCGGCCCTGCCCGGCCCGCGCGATCTACGCCCGTCGATCACCCTGTTGACCTTCGCCGCCCGTCAAGGACAGTAGGCCGCGATCTTCCGGAGCGTCCTCGACCGCAGCCGTACTGAGGTCGGATATCGGCCCGGCATGGTGGCCTGGAAGGCTGGTGGGCGTGACAGTTGATGCGGTCGAGGAGTTCGAACGGCACCGCTCGAAGCTGTTCGGGTTGGCGTATCGGATGCTGGGTTCGGCCGAGGAGGCCGAGGACGTGATCCAGGACACCTTCCTTCGCTGGCACCACGCGTCGGCCGTCGAGTCGCCGTGGGCGTGGCTGGCCAAGGTGGCGACCAACCTGTGTGTGAACCGGTTGACGTCGGCACGTGCTCTTCGGGAAAGCTATGTCGGTACGTGGCTGCCTGAGCCGGTGCTGACCGCGGACAGCGCTCTGGGCCCGCTGGACAGTGCTGAGCAGCGGGACTCCGTCTCCCTGGCCTTCCTGGTGTTGCTGGAACGACTCAACCCCATGGAGCGTGCGGTGTTCGTGCTACGTGAGGCCTTCGACTACAGCCATCGGCAGGTGGCCGAGGTCATCGACTCCTCCGAGGCGAACTCCCGGCAGCTCTACCGGCGTGCTCGCCTACGGCTCGCCGACGACCCGGGGAGCACCGAGCGCCGGACGGACCGCGTCTACCGCCGCGACCTGTTGGAGGGTTTCCTGGCGGCCGCGCAGGAGGGAGATCTGCCGAGGCTGGAAAAGTTGCTGGCCGAGGACGTGACCGTGTGGGTGGACGGTGGCGGCAGGATCAGCGCTGCCAGGCGCCCTGTCTCCGGCGCCGACAAGGTGGCGCGCTATCTGGTGGGTGCGCTGAACACCACCGGTCAGCGGGTGCGGCTGTTGGTCGCGGAGCTGAACGGCACGCCTGGCCTGCTGGCCCTGGCCGGCGAGGAACTGATCGGCGCGCTGGTGCCGGAGATGGCGGACGGCCTGATCAGCGAGATTCGCATCATCGCCAATCCCGACAAGCTGCGGTTGTCACGTTCGGCGGGTCTGTCCGGTTCTTTATGGGTGACCTGACAGCCGCGCGAGGCCGAAACACACTCGGCCGCGCGCTCTCCGCGGGGGTTGCCACCCATGACGAACCCGATCCTGGTGACGGGCGGTACCGGCCGGCTCGGCCGTGCGCTCGTTCCACGACTTCTGTCCGCCGGCCATGCCGTACGCGTGCTGAGCCGCAAGCCGTCGTCTGACGAGACGACGTGCCGCGGCGACCTGATCACCGGCGAGGGACTGGAGGAGGCGGTCGCCGGCACCGGCACGATCATCCACTGCGCGACCGCCAACGGCCGCGCGGACGAAGACGGTACCCGCAACCTCGTCCGGGCGGCGATGCGAACCGGTCGTCCACACCTGATCTATGTGTCCATCGTCGGCGTCGATCGAGTGGATATTTCCTACTATCGGGCGAAGCTAGGGTGTGAGCGGTTCTTAGCAGAGTCCGGGCTGCCGTTGACCATCCAGCGCACGACCCAGTTCCACGAACTCATCGTCTGGATGTGCACGGTCCAGCGGTGGATGCCGGCGATCGTGATGCCTGCCGGGGTCAGCTTCCAGCCCGTCGACACCGGCGAGGTGGCCGCCCGCCTGACCGACCTGGCCGGTGCGGCACCGGCGGGCCGGGCACCGGACATGGGCGGGCCCGAGGTGCGCGCCGCGGCCGATCTGGCCCGCGCCTATGCCCGCGCGCGCGCCAGCCGCCGGCCGGTGGTGTCGGTGCCGCTGCCCGGCGCCGGTATCCGCGGCTTTCGAGAAGGGGGCCACCTGGCTCCCGGTCACGCCGTCGGACAGATCACCTTCGAACAGTTCCTCGCCGCATGAGCGCGCGTACATGGCTCCGCGGAGGCCTGGCCTTCCTCGGCGCGGCACAGTTCGGCGTGGGTTGCTGGGCGCTGTTGCTGCCCGCCTCGTTCTTCGCCATCCCGTGGGTGGGGATGCGCATGCCGTACAACGTGCATCTGGTGATGGATTACGGCGCGATGAGCCTGGCCACGTCGGTGGCGCTGGGCGTGAGCGCTTTCATCGTACGACGGAGCATGGTTCGCACGGCGCTCGCCGTGTACCTGACGTTCGCGGTGCCACACCTGGCGATCCACCTGCGACTGCTGCACCATCTGACGCCCGGCGAACGCGTGCCGTTGGTGGTCGGGCTTTCGGCGGCGGTCGCGATCCCGCTGGTGCTGTGGGCGCTCACCACCAGGCTCGAAGAGACATGAATCCTGTGCGGTGAGGGGCGTCGGACCAGACCCCCATCACCCGCCCGGCCGCACCACGCGGGTTGCGGTCCTGGTGTAGGTGTTGTCCCGGCCGTAGGTGTAGACGCCGAACGTGCCCTCACCGACGTCGCCGTTGCTGTCGAACTCGATGCGCCCACTGAGCCCGTCGTAGTCGATCTCCACTCCGGCCTCCAGCAGCTTGGCGCATTCGCGGAAGGTCGTGCACCGCTGCCCGCCACCGCTCACCTCGGCCAGCCGGCCGGCGACCGACTGGCCGAGGTCGCCTTGCGCCGCGCGGGCGGCCAGCGCCGCGACCACCACCGCGTCGTACGCCTCCGCCGCGTACGAGAAGTCCGTCAAGGCCGGGTCCATCGCCCGCATCCGCGCTTGGAAGTCCGCGCTCACCTGCGCGCCCGCCAGAGTCCCGCGCACGCCGGTAAGGCTGTCACGAGGAAGGTCCTTGGAGTAGTCGGAGAGGTCGGCCTGGCCCAGCATCACCGCCTGCAGCCAGGGCGCCGACACCAAGCGGGGCTGCCACCTCACCCTGCTGCCCCAGCCACTGCAGCAGATCCAAACCCGCAACCGGCACCAACATCACCCGCCTCGCCGACCACTACACCCCTGGCACCATCCCCGACCGCCCGCCACGTCTGATCAGCCCGTTCCAACACCTCTGCCGACGCCTGGCGGCCGAGACCCCAGAATGACCTCAAAGATCACCAACAGCATCGATTCGTCTAGACAGAGCCACCTGGGTTGGGTCGATGGGGCGGGCCTCCAGACCTTCGATGAGGAGTGACAGGAACCGGTCCCCGGTATCGGCTGTCCAGGATGCCTGGCGTGTCGCCCAGGCCATGGCGTTGACCGCGGCGAGCAGTTGGTCGGCGTCAAGGTCGGCACGTATGTGACCAGAGCGCTGGGCGCAGGCCAGCAGGTCGCCGGCTGCGGCGCGGAGGCCGGTGCAGGAGGCGTGCAGGGCTGAGCTCGGATCGTGCAGAGCGGCCATGACCGAAGTGGGAAGGCCGTCGTAGCGGGCCGATGCCACGGCCAGCTCTCGTATCCAGGTGACAAGGGCCTGGCCGGGGTCGGGGGAGGCGATGAGGTGGGCCGCCCGGGCGCGAAGGGTATCGAACCCCTGCCGCAGCAGCGTCTCGAGCAGCGCCTCCCGGGTGGGGAAGTGCCGGTACAGGGTCGCGATGCCGACCCCCGCCCGGCGTGCCACCTCCCGAAGGGATGCGTCGGTCCCCTGCTCCGCGAAGGTCGCCCGGGCCGCGGCCAGGAGGTGCTCGTGGGTGCGCCGGCCATCAGCACGGACCGGAAGGCCAGCCGGCCAGGCGTCCGCATCGTTCATCTCAGGCTCCTTCAGTCACGGCTTGCCAACCGGAGCACCGCTACGCATAATCGGAGCACCGCTTCGGTTACGCCGAAGCTTACCTATGCACACGCCCATGAGCCAGCGAGGAGCTGCGCAGATGCCCCAGGAACTCGATGAGTGGCATGCCCGGGCCGGAGGCTACGTGGCACGACCGAAGTTCGAGGTCTATGCCGAGAAATATTCGCGCTACTTCGTCATGCGCCGCCGTGACGGGATCATCGAACTGCGGATGCACACCGACGGCGGTCCAGCCCGCTTCGACTTCGCCGTGCACAACGCCTGGGCCCAGGCATGGCAGGAGATCGGCAACGACCCCGACAACGAAGTGCTGATCCTCACCGGCACCGGCAACCAGTGGCTGGGCACCCCTGAGAGCACCGCCGCCGATCCCGCGGAGGCGGCGAACGGGTTGATGAACAACCCGCGCCCCAGGGACTTCGCTTACGAGCACGCCTACTACGACGCCACCAAGCTGCTGGAGAACTTCGTCTTCGGCATCGACATTCCCACCATCGCGGCGATCAACGGCCCCAGCCCGGCGCACACCGAGTTCGCGCTGCTGTGCGACATCACCCTGGCCGCCGACACCGCGACCATTATCGACCCGCACCTGTTGGCCGGCATCGCGCCCGGCGACGGGCAGCAGCTCACCCTCCAGGAACTCCTCGGCACCAAGCGCGCCGCTTATCACCTTTACACCGGTCAGCCGATCGGCGCCCAGCAGGCCCTCGAACTCGGACTGGTCAACGAGGTGCAGCCCGCCGACCGTCTCCTCCCGCGCGCCTGGGAACTGGCCGAGGTCATCATGAAAGCCCCCCGCACCGCCCGCCGCTTCACCCACGCCATCGCCCAGCGCCCCTGGAAACGGCGCCTCACCCAGGACCTCGGATTCGGCATCGCCCACGAGATGTACGGCATGCACGCCGACCAACTCCTCGGCTAGTGACTGGTGTCCGCGCGACAACACGGTGGAACTCAGGTCGGGTCGCCCGAGGGTGAAATCCCCTCGGGCGACCCGACCTGAGGGACGCAGCGCTAGGCGGTTCGGTTGGTCTCGGGGCGAATGCCTGCAGGAGGTGCGGACGCGGCGCGCGAGAGGGCGCGCAGCTTCCGAACCGCAGGCGCGAAGGCATCCGTGACAGATGGAACGCGATGGCACGCCTATCGGGTGTAGGACCATCGCTCGAACCACGGGGAAATCATGAAGTACAAGAAGTCATCCTTATCCATCTGGTCATCCATGCGGGTGGGTGGCGCTGTCCTGGCCGCTGCCGCGCTGCTCGCCGTCCCATCTCCTGGCCTGGCCACCGCTGCGGGACCGGTCCTGCCGCCGTCCGGCGGCGTGGTCTACGTCACGAACGCACGCTCCGGCAACGTCTCCTCCCTGGCGATCGGCCCGCGGGCCGTCCTGACGCCCATTGGCAAGCCGGTGTCCACGGGCGGCGATTTCCCTCGTGGTATCGCCCTCACCCCGAACGGCGCCACCGCGTACGTGGTCAACAGCGACTCCGACGAGCTCTCGGTGTTCCGCGTGGGGGCGCGGGGAGCGCTCCAGCCGGACCCGCAGATCTTCAAGACCGGCGACGAGCCGTGGGGGGCGACCGTCTCTCCGAACGGGCGCACCTTGTACGTGACCAACACCGGTGACGCGACGATCTCGGCGTTCGATATCGGCCTCAACGGGACGCCCGGCAATCGCCGAGATTTCCGCACCACCTCGAACTTTCCCAAGCAGACGGTGCTCTCCCCCGATGGGCGCTTCCTCTACCTCTCGTACGCCGATGGGGACGCGACCACCGACAGCCCGCCGCAGGTCGTCACCAGGTTCGCCGTGCGCTTCGACGGCTCGCTCGGACCCGCGCAGGACGTGGCGAAGGTGGGGCCCGCCGATTATGCGATCGCGATCAGCCCGGACGGCGCCTTCGTGTACGTGGCCTCGTCGGTCACGCTGAACGTGTGGGGGTTCCGGCGGGGCACGGACGGCTCGCTGACCCCTGTGCCCGGATCGCCGTTCCCCGCACCCACCGGCCCGGTCGGCCTCAAGGTCACGCCCGACGGGCAGCACCTGTACGTCGCCAGCAACGACCCCGACATCGACTCACCTCCCGGCGGCCTGCTCGGCTTCACGATCCTCGCGGACGGCTCGCTCAGGCCGACCGCCGACTCCCCCGCCCCCACCCCCGACCACGCCCTCGTCGACGCGGTCGCGATCACCCCGGACGGCCGGAACGTCTTCGCCGCAATCCGGGACACGAGCCAGGTGGTCGCGTTCGAGATCGGAACCGGCGGCGCGTTGAAGGAGGCTCCGGGATCGCCGTTCCCCACGGGCGGGGAGCGCCCGCTGAGCCAGTCCATCGCCGTACGTCCGGTCCCCGGCCCCTTCACCCCGCGGTAAGGAGCAGTCTGGACTTACCGAACCGCTGAGGTCGGGTGGCCCGAAGGTGTGACTCCTCGGGTGCCCTTAGGAGAATCGGGCCGAGATTCCGACTCGATTAGGAGCGTGACGATTACCGCGCCGACCGCCTGGCTCGATGTCACGACTGTCGATGCTGGCCGGGGGGATTTGGTGATCAGGGCCCGGCTGGGGCGGTGGTGGCCGGAGCGTGGGCGGGCTGGAACAGTTCGATGAGGTTGCCCGCGGGGTCGGTGAGCAAAATCTGGCGTCCGCCGGAGCCGGCGACCACGTCGCTGGAGAAGGACGACAGTCCGGCGAGGCGGAGCCCAGATGGGTGGTGTAGAAGTCGACGGCGGCGGCCACGTCGTCGACGAGGTAGCGGACGCCGGCGAGCTGTTCAGATGCGATCATGACGAGACCTCCTGTGGCGTGAGGACAGGCGGTGCCGCCATCGGGCTGGCCCGCACCGTGCTCGCCTGACCCAGCGCGCGCCGTCGGCGATCCTTCTACCCGTAAGGACCCATCAGCGATCGCACGGCGCTACCAGGCCGGATTCGTAGGCGAGGACGACGAGCTGGGCGCGGTCGCGAGCGCGGAGCTTGGCCATGGCTCGGTTGATGTGGGTTTTTGCGGTCAGCGGGCTGATCACCATCTGGTCGGCGATCTGGTCGTTGGACAGGCCTCGCGCGACCAGGACGACGGCTTCGCGTTCACGTGTGGTGAGTTCTTTCAGTCCCGGCCCGGTGCCGGTGCGGAGCGGCTGGGTGACGTACCTGTTGATGAGCTTGCGGGTGATCGACGGGGCGAGCAGCGCGTCGCCACGTGCCGCGACGCGTACGGCATGGAGGAAGTCTTCGGGCACGATGTCCTTGACGAGGAATCCGGCCGCGCCGGCGCGCAGCGCGTTGAAGACGTACTCGTCGAAGCCGTAGTTGGTCAGGATGACGACGTGCACCCCGGCCAGGGACGGGTCCGCGGCGATGCGCCGGGTCGCCTCGATGCCGTCGAGGACCGGCATCTGGACGTCGATGAGCGCGACGTCGGGCAGATGTTTCCTGATCAGCGCCAGGCCCTCCATCCCGTCGCCGGCCTCGGCCACCACCTCGATGTCGTCCTCAAGGTCGAGCAGCGCGCGGAATCCGCTGCGCAGGAGCGGCTGATCATCGACCAGCAGGACCCGGATCACGACGTACGGTCCACGGGGAGCTCGGCCTGGACGGTGAATCCGCCCTCGCCGCGCGGCTGCGCGCGTAGGCGTCCGCCGAGGGCGGTGACCCGTTCGCGCATCCCGAGCAGCCCGACCCCGGGCACCGAGGCGGCGTCCGGTGTGGCCTTGCCGTCGTCATCGATGCGGATCACGAGGGTGTCCGGGCGGCAGTCGATCCGGACCGACGCGGTCGTGGCGGCGGCATGCCGGGTGATATTGGTGAGCGATTCCTGAACGATCCGGTAGACGGTCCGGCTCACCGCGGCCGGCACGTCGTGTTGTTGCCCTTCGATCGTCAGGGTCGCGTCCAGACCGGTCGTCCGAGCGCTTTCCACCAGCTCCGCGACATGGTCGAGCCCACGTGGCGGGCTCGTGTCGTCATCGCGCAGCGCCTCCAAGGTCGCCCGCAGTTCCCGAGTCGCCTCCCGTCCCGCCTCCTGGATCGCCAGCAATGCCTCCGGCACCTGTTCACCGCGCCTGCGGGCCACGTGGACCGCGACCTCGGCCTGCACCTTGATGATCGAGATCTGGTGGGTGAGCGAATCGTGCAGCTCCCGCGCGATGCGCAGCCGCTCCTCATCCGCGCGCCGCCGCGCGGTCTCCTCCCGGGTGCGTTCCGCTTCCTCCGCCCGCCGCTCGGCCTGCCGCAGCGCCTCACCCGCGGCGCCGGCCGCGACCAGCCAGGCCAGCTCCAGCGCGCCTCGGGCCTGCGCGAACGCCTCCCCCGTGTCGTGCATGCCCGAAGCCAGGGCCGCCAGAGGAAGAGCGGCCAGCATGGCCACGCTCGCCGCCACGGTGACGGCGCGATGTCCCGCCCGTACGGCGGCGTACACCGCGAACAGGTACGCGACCGCGGGCACGTCGAAACCGGCCGCCTGGTACCCCACCGCGCACATCCCGGTGACGACCAGGACCACGACCGGAGCCCGGCGGCGCGCGGCCAGCGCCAGGCCGCCGAGCACCAGCAGCGCGTAGCCGAGCAGGGCTGAGTTCGTGCCGGAATGCTGCTGGGACAGCCCGGTGACCAGCAACGTCGCAGCCACACAACCGGCGACCGCCCAGTCGATGACACCGGCCCGAACACCGGCCCATCCTGACTCCATGCGCGCACCCTAGCCCGATGCCGGCGCGAGTGACTCCTGCGCAGGGACGATCGGCCGGCTACCGCACCCGCAGTACCTATGCCGCTCCTGCCGCGTCCGCGGCAGCACGCTGCCGCACCGACGGCATTACACATTGCCCTCGTACGCGGGACGACCCGCGATGAGTCTGGCGGACATGCTCAGAAGACATCCAGTCGTAGGAGGAAGGAGCACCACATGTCCGTGCGTCACCTGCTTGCCGCCGCCGTAACCGTCCCGCTCGCCATCTGCGGGCTTGCCACACCGGCGGCCGCACACGTCTTCGCCCAGCCGGACCCTGTCAGTGCCTACAGCATGACCACCGGGCGTCTGTGGTCCGTGGTGGCCGCGCTGCTCGGGCTGGCCGGCGTGGTCATCGGTGGGCTGGGTCTCGCCCGCGCGGCCGGGCGCATCGGCACCGGCTCCGGGCGAAGGGGGGCCGTCGTGGCCCTCGTTGCGGGGCTGGCCGGCATGGTCGTCGGCGGGCTGGTCGTGGCCGCCGCCGACGGTGGTCCCGGCACCGGTTACGGCATAGTCGGAGGCTTCATAGCCCTGGTGGTGGGGCTGATCGCCATGGTTCTGGGTGGGCTGGCTCTGGCCCGCTCCCGCCGCGCCATCGCATCTCCGCGCCCCCGGACCGGCTGACCCACAGCAGACGAGCATGCGTTCGGGCCTGGCCGCCTCACCACGTTCCAGCGGGCTACTTACGCTTGCACGCGCCCGGACGACCACCAGACGGGCGGCTTCACCGGTGCCCGTCGAGAGGGGCGTGATGATCGGTGCCCGCCGGGCCGTCCGGGTCGGCGGGCGCGGTGGCGGCCTTCGGCCGTGGCAGGGTGCGGATCAGCGCCTGCGCAAACCCCCGTACCGTCAGGCGCTACGCCGAAGCCCTGCGGGAGAGTTCGACTACCTCGACGTCACCCCTGTCACCAGGCCAAACTCATACACCACTCCCGTGAACGCAACCGGTACCGGGTGAGCCCTGACGCACGTTCATCGGCAGGTCCGCGGCATTCTGTTACGGCCTCCTAGCCGAGTCAGCGCGAACGTCCAGGAGATGCGGACGGAAGGATTCCCCTCCGTCACTCCATCGACTATCGTCGATTATCGATGGATGCACGAATGGGGCCTTTGGCACGAGCCGAAGCTGAGGAGTACGCGAGTTGGTTCAAGGCGCTGGCCGACGCCACTCGGATCCAGATCGTGTCGTTGCTGGCTCGGCGCCGGACACCGATGAGCGTGGGCGAGATCGTGACTGCCTCCGGCGTGGGTCAGTCCACCGTGTCGCACCACCTGAAGATCTTGGCGGAGGTGCGCTTCGTACTGGTCGAGAAGCAGGGCACCTCCAGCCTGTACCGGATCAACGAAGCCTGTGTGAGTTGCTTCCCGACCGCCGCCGACGTGGTCATGGGCAACCCCGTTCCGGCCGCGCCTACCTGTGAGTAAAGGAGACCGCCATGGCGCACGACGAGATCGTGGACCGCTACTCCCAGTTGGCCAGGGCCGCGGCCGCTGGCCAGGCTATCGCGGACTGCGGTCCGGACGCCTTCGAGCAGGGCTGCTTCGGCGCCGCCGGATACGACGACACCAGCGCGCTGCCCGAGGCAGCGGTACGGGCCAGCCTGGGGTGCGGAAACCCAGTCGCCGTGGCCGAGTTGCGCACTGGTGAATCCGTCCTGGACCTGGGCTCGGGCGGCGGCATCGACGTGCTGCTATCGGCCCGCCGGGTTGGCCCGCACGGGAAGGCGTACGGCCTGGACGCCAGCCCCGACATGCTCACGCTGGCCCGCCGCAACACCGAGCAGGCAGGAGTGCACAACGTGGAGTTCCTGCTCGCCGCCATCGAGACGATCCCGCTGCCGAATCACACGGTCGACGCCGTCATCTCCAACTGCGTGATCAACCTGTCCAGCGACAAGGCCGCCGTACTCGCCGAGGCTTTCCGTGTACTCAAGGCCGGCGGCCGGTTCGGCGTCAGCGACATCGTCGCCGACCACGTCCTGAACCCGGAACTGAGGGCCGCGGCCGAACAGCGAATCGGCTGTGTCGCCGGCTTCCTCACCGTCGACGGCTATCGCGACCTGCTGCTGACCACCGGCTTTGTTGACGCCTCGATCACACTGACCGCCGACCACGGTGACGGCGTCCATTCGGCGATCATCCAGGCGACCAAGCCCGCGATCTCACCTGGCCTGGAGATCCGCCCTATGCGCGACACCGACGCCCAGCAGGTCCTGGCCATCTACCAGGCCGGGCTCGACACCGGCCAGGCCAGCTTCGAGACCACCGCCCCGAGCTGGGAGGGCTTCACCGCGGCCAAGCTGCCGCACCTGCGCTACGTGGCCACCGACACCGAGACCGGCCAAGTCGTCGGCTGGGTGGCCGCCTCGGCGATCTCGGCCCGGCCGGTGTACGCCGGGGTTGTGGAGCACAGCGTCTACGTCCATCCCGGCTGCCAGGCACACGGCATCGGCCGTGCGCTGCTCACCGCGTTCATCGCCGCCACCGAGGACACGGGCGTCTGGACCATCCAGTCTGGCGTCTTCCCCGAGAACCACGCCAGCCTCTCACTCCACCAGGCGCTCGGCTTCCGCGTGGTCGGCACCCGCGAGCGGATCGGCCGCCACCACGGTGTCTGGCGCGACGTCATCTTCATCGAACGCCGCAGCACTACCGCTGGAAACTAAAGGCGATCCCAGATGTTGCTGGGCTAACGGGTAAAACCCGCGGGGAGTCCCCAGATCATGGCCAGGACGCGGATCAGGCTCGCGGTCGCAGCTGCCGCGATGGCCAGTTGAGGGCGGCGGGTCCCAGTCCCATCATTATGAGAACGGCCACGATCATCACCAGGCCCGCGCCGTAGAGCAGTCTGCCCTGCGTAGGGTCGGCCAGGACCAGGCCTGGGCAGCGAGGAGGGCGCTCGCCCAGGCAGCCGCCATAAATGAGCCGGTGGCGAGCAGGGCGATGACCGAGGGATGGATTAGGTCATGCCTCGCCCGACCTACTGCGACACAGGGCACCGAGGATGACGCCGGGCAGGGTGCCGAGCACCAGCAGGGTGGGCCGCACGAGGACCTTCCCACCTTGCCGGCCATCTGGTTGCTCCATACAACCATATAGTTGTATGGTCGAACCATGGCGGATGATCGCGAACTCCAGGAAGCCGTGGCACGCTTCGTGCGGGCTTTCGGCCTTCACCAGCCGGACCAGACGCCCTGCGGGCAGCCCGTCCCGGTGTCGGAGGCTCACGCGCTGGGCGAGTTGGCCAGGGATGGCGCGTTGCGGCAGAGCGAGCTGGCGCAGCGGCTCCGGCTGGAGAAGAGCACCACCAGCCGGCTGGTCACCCAGCTCATCAATCGCGGCTGGGCCGAGCGCACCCCGGCGCCTGACGATGGACGCGGCGTGCTGGTCCAGCTCACCCCGCAAGGGGTGAAGGCCGCGGCCCGGCTGGCCGAGGCCAGAGCAAAGCGGTTCTCCGCCGTTTTGGCGCGTGTCCCCGAGGGCGAACGCGCCGACGTGCTGCGCGCCCTGACCATCCTCACGGAGGCCATAGATGAAACGTAAGAATCGACGCACCCAGGCGCTCGTCGCGGCGCTCGCGCTCATCGTCGTCGCCGCGACGGCGTACGTGCTCATCAGCCGCAACGAGCAGCAGGCGATGGCCGCCCGGCAGGCCGAGATCGCCGCCAGAAGCCAGCAGGTGATGCCGTTCGACCTGGAACGCACCACTCATCGCTTCGCCAAATCCGCCACCGGCGGCGTGCAGACGGTAACCTCCGACAACCCCGCCGACGCCGAGCAGGTCAAACTGATCCGCCAGCACCTGACCGCCGAGGCTGCGGGCTTCAGCAAGGGCGACTACGGCGACCCCGCCTCCATCCACGGCGGCGAGATGCCGGGCCTGCGCGATCTCGAACAAGGCCACAGCCGCATCGACATCCGCTACGCCGAACTGCCCGCTGGCGCCCGGATCACCTACACCACCTCCGACGCGCCCCTGGTCTCAGCGTTGCACGCGTGGTTCGACGCCCAGGTCACCGACCACGGCCAGCACGCGGAACACGGCTGACCTCACCTCCCGAACGCTCTCTTTCCAGCGGATCCGCTTATCTCCAGCATACCTAGCCGGGGTATGGTTTCTTCCACTCATCCAAGTACCTAACCCCGGTACCGTTTTGGCCTGGCTCGTGGATCCCCCCGGCCCGCCAGGCCATCCCCCAACCGTCGATAGGGGCGGCGTAACTCCTCCCCAGCCTGACGATCGAAAGGACATCTCGTGACAACCGCGGATATCAGCTCCGGCCAGCGTGCCGGTTTAAAGGAGTGGCTCGGCCTGGGCGTGCTGGTCCTGCCCGCGATGTTGCTGTTCATGATGCTGACCGTGTTGTTCCTGGCCATCCCCCAACTGGCCGCCGAGCTGCGGCCGAGCAGCACAGACCTTGTGGATCATCGATATCTACGGCTTCCTGATGGCCGGCCTACTGGTGACCATGGGCACGCTCGGCGACCGGATCGGCCACCGGCGGCTGCTGATCGGCGGCGCGGTCGTCTTCGCCGTCGTCTCGGTGCTCGCGGCCGGCACCTCCGACCCCACCTGGTTGATCGTCTGGCGGGCCGTCCTGGGCGTCGCCGCGGCCACCCAGATGCCCGCCACGCTGGGGCTGATCTTCGCCACGTTCACCGATGGGCGCCAGCGCGGCGTCGCGGTCGGGGTGTGGTCGGGCACCATCTCGGTGGGCACCGGGCTGGGGCCGGTGGTCTGCGGGGCGCTGCTGGAGGCGTTCTCCTGGCGGGCGGCCTTCCTGATCGCGGTGCCCGTCATGGCGATCGTGGCGATCGGCGCGCCGCTGCTGCTGCCCGCCAACCGCAATCCCGCCGCCGGCCGGGTGGACCTCGTCAGCGTGCTGCTGTCGCTGGCCACCCTGCTGCCGGTCGTCTACGGCGTCAAGGAACTCGGCAAGGACGGCCGCCTTGCCGTGGCGGTGGTCGCCATCGTGATCGGATTCGCGTTCGGCGCCTGGTTCGTCGTACGCCAGACGCGCCTGCCCGAGCCGCTGCTGGACGTGCGGCTGTTCGCACACCGTGTGGTCAGTGGCGCCCTGGGCGTGTTCCTGCTCGCCGCGACCGCGCTCGGCGGCGTGTACCTGCTCATCACCCAGTACCTGCAACTGGTGGAGGGCCTGTCGCCGCTGCAGGCGGGGCTGTGGGTGCTGCCGGCCGCGGCGCTGCTCGTGCTCGTCTCGACAGCCTCGCCCATCCTGGCCCGGCGCATCCGCCCGGGACGTCTCATCGCGGCCGGGCTCGCCGTCCAGGTGATCGGCTACCTGATGCTCACCCAGGTCGGCGCCACCGGCGGGCTTCCACTCCTGGTCGCGGGATTCATCGTCCTCTACCCGGCCGTCGCCCCCTCGATGGCGCTGACCACCAACCTGGTCGTCGGCTCGGTACCGCCGCAGAAGGCGGGCGCGGCCTCCGGACTGGCCACCACCTGCAGCGACCTGGGCATCTCCCTCGGCATCGCGATCATCGGCAGCATCGCCGCCGCCGTCTACCGCGGCCAGGTCATCGGTGAGCTGCCCGGCGGCCTGCCGCCGCAGACCACCGCCGCCAGCCTCGACAGCCTCGACGGCGCGGTCACCGCGGCGCAGACCCTACCCGGCGAACTCGGCGCGGCAGTGCTCGGCCCCGCCCGGCAGGCGTTCGCCAGCGGACTCAATACGGCGGCCGTCATCGCCGCGGTCATCGCCGCCGGTGCGGCGGTGCTGGCGCTGCGGCGGCTGGGCCACATCCCGCCCACCGGCAGCACCCCCGGCCAATAGCCGCCGGGCGCATCCGGCTCGCCCGCCCGGCAGGCGGCAACCGGTCTGAAAGACCCCTTGGACCCACCTGGAAGGACCACCGTGACAGCGATCCGTCGCGCCACGCCCGATGACGCCCGCACCGTGCACGACCTCATCCGTGCGCTGGCCGAGCACCAAGACCAGCCCTCGGCCATCACGGTGAGCGTCGACGACCTGAAGCGGATGCTCGCTCGCCCGGAGATCACCTACCTGATCGCCGAGCGGGACGGCCTGGCCATCGGCTACGTGTCCTGGCTGCAGCGGATCCGTTTCTGGTCCGGCGAGAACTACCTCGCGCTGGACGACCTGTACGTGACCGGCGCGGAACGCGGCCGCGGCGTAGGAGAACAGCTGATGCGGGCCATCGCCGAAGCCGCCGACGGCAGGCTGATCCGCTGGGAGGTGGCCGAGGCCAACGTGACCGCGCAACGCTTCTACGAACGCATCGGCGCCACCCTCATCTCCAAGAAGATCGGCCGCTGGCAGCCGAGATAGCACGCATGCCGCCACGCCCAGCGATTACCTCACATTGGAGCGAAAGCATGACTGACCCTACCCCGCCTGTACGGCGGTCCCTGTTCCTGCACGCGCCCATCCGGCGCGGGCCGCGCGCTGTGCTGCAGCGCATGCTCGCCTTCGTGGACGACGACACCCCGCCGGACGGCCCCGATGGACCGGTCGCGGTGCTCGAACAGCGCCTGGCCGCTCTCCTCGGCAAGGAAGCCGCGCTGTTCTTCCCGAGTGGGACGATGGCACAGCAGGTCGCGCTACGCATCCATGCCGACCGGCGCGGACGGCGCACCTTCGCCGCTCACCCCCAGTCGCATCTGGACGTGTGGGAGGAACAGGGCTACAACGCCGTCCACGGTCTGCGGCTGCGCCGTACCGGGGATCTGTTCGAACTGATGACGGCACAGGACCTGGCGGCGATCGGCGAGCCGCTCGCGGCGGCCGTGTGGGAGTTACCGCAGCGCGACCTCGGGGGCCTGCTGCCCGAATGGGATGACCTGTGCGAGCAGGTCGCGCTCGTACGGGCTTCCGGCGCCGCCGCGCACCTGGACGGCGCCCGGCTGTGGGAGGCGCAGACCTATTACCGGCGGCCCTTCGACGAGATCGCCGCCTTGTTCGATTCGGTGTACGTCTCGCTCTACAAGAGCCTGCAAGGCGTGCGCGGCGCCGTGCTCGCCGCCGACGCCGACACAATACGCGCCGCTCAGGTGTGGCGGCAGCGACTCGGCGGCGGCATCCGTGACGCGTGGCCGCTGGCCCTGGCCGCCCTGGTCGGCCTCGACACCCTGGCGCCGCACATGTCCGCCTACCGAGACCACGCGATCGCCATCGCCGCCGCGATCAACGCCGACGGCACCGCCCGCGCCTACCCCGACCCTCCGCAGACGCCGATCTTCCATATCCACCTGCCCGCCCCCAGGCGGGCCATCGAGCAGGCCGGGGCGGCCATCCTCGCCGAGCACGGCATCCAGCTCTGGGGACGGGTACGATCCGGACCCGACCCCTCCCGCTGCAGCTTCGAGATCACCGTCGGCGAGAACGCGATGGAGTTCACTCCTCAGGAAGTGGTCACCCTCATCCGCGACGTGCTGGCCCGCGCGGAGGCCCGCCCCTGCACGCCCGCCGAAGCGCCGCTCGCCCACGCCGTTGACGACGCATTCGATCCAGCCGGAACGGAGCAGACCAGCACAAGCAGCAACGCACCCACGGCCAAGTGAACTTGGGGCGCCGCCGAGAGGACTGGAGGAGGACGGACCTCGATGGACTTGCAGTCGTCGGGGACCGTCCCGAACTCAGGCGGCGACGCGCTTCATAGGTGCTCGCCTATGAACAGAGTGCTGGCGTGCAGGGCGACGAAGTCGGCGTGCACTGCCGCGAAGGCCTCGGAATAGGTCCGCCGCTTGTCGTACTCGGCCAGGGCCCGGTAGATGCTGGCCAGGCTGGGGTTGCCTTTGCACCCGTCGAGGTCAATATGTCAATAGGGTCGTTTTGTCACCAAGGACGGAAGAGCCTGAGCCATGGCTGCACGCCGCGGCGGTACCGACCGGAGCGGGACGGGACAGGGGATGGTGCCGTTTGTCCTGCTCGCCTTGGCCGATGCTCCGAGGCACGGCTATGTGCTGGCCGGCTACCTGGCCGACCTCGGTTTCCGGCGGGCCGCGCAGGATGCGTCGGTGGTGTACCGGGTGTTGCGCCAGTTGGCGGAGGAGGACCTGGTGACGGCGGAATGGATGCTGGGTGATGACGCACCGCCGCGCCGCACCTACCGCTTGACCCCGGCGGGTGAGGCCTACCTGCACGAACGCGCGACGGATCTGCAGCGACAGGCCGAGCGGATCGAGGTGTTCCTCGATCGCTATCGCCACCTTTTTCCCGCAGGGCAGACCACGCCAACGCCGTCTGGTCACCCAGCGCGACCAGGCACGACACCCAACGACGCAAACGGCCAGTGACCGAGACCAGACAAGGAGACGGACATGCACGCTCAAGGTGAGACGCACCGACAGGACCGCGCACCGGAGCTATCACGCCGGGACGCGGTGACGGCCGGCGGCCTGCTCGCACTGGCAACGGCAGGCGTGACGGGGTGGACGACGAGCGCGTCGGCGACCAGCACGACGCCGGGCCAGGCGGCAGCGACCAGAACCACCATCCGCCTCGCCAGCGTCACCACCGTCCAGGACGGAGGCCTCCTGCCGCGCCTGCTCGCCCCGTTCGAAGCGCGAACCGGCCGGCGCGTGCAGGTCTACATCGGAGAAGACGTGTACGCCAAGGCCCGCGCCGGCGAGGCCGACCTGGTCTTCTCCCACTTCGGGCACACCGACGCCCAAGCGTTCATCACCGAGGGCCTTGGGCAATGGCCACGGACGGTGTTGTTCAACGCCACCGCGTTGATCATGCACACGAGCGACCCGGCCGGCGTGGCGGAGCTCACCGATCCCGTCGCGGCGTTCAGCCGCATCGCCGCCGCGCGTGCGCCCTTCATCGCCACCGCCACGCCGGGGCTGACCTACATCGCCGACATCCTGTGGAACGCCGCCAGCCGACCGGACAAGACCGGCTGGTACCACGACACGGGACTCCAACCGCAAGCGGCCATGCGGGCGGCCGCCCAGCAGCGGGGCTACAGCCTCTGGGGGCTCACCCCGTTCCTCGTCTGGCAGCAGGACAACCCGCTCCCCTTACGCCCTGTGCTGTACGGCGATGAGATGTTCCACCGCATCATGGTGTCGGTCGTGGTCAACCCGGCCAAGTTCCCCCGCGCGAACGTGGCCGGCGCGCTGGCCCTGCAGGACCACCTGCTCCGCCCCGCCACCCAAGCGCTCATCCAAAACCACCGCTACCCCGGCCTCGACCAGCCCCTGTTCTGGCCGGCAGGCCGCGACAACGCCTCCGAACTTCTGCCCGCACCGGCCGGTACCCACGCCGACCCCGGATAGAAGCGTGGGTGCCCCGCACAGGCACCCACACCGCGGCGAGCCGATGACCGGCCCAGACGGTTCACTCGATCGATTGCCCCGAGTCGAGACGCCTGCCACCACCTCATCGGGCCCATGGAACGGAGCGCTCCGCCCCTCCATGCGCCGACGCGCCGCGCGGCGGCAGCGCCTGGAGAGGCGCCTGACCAGGGAAGATTTCATAAGGCTCCAGTTGCGGCTCGTGCGGCTCGATCGGCAGGTCAGCGTGCACGTTGCGCCCGCTGGTGGTGATCGGCCGTAGCGGAATCGACCGGCCCGCCGTGACCGACTCACCCGCCCAAGGCCGATGACGCTGCCAGAATCCGGCACCCGGCGAGCGCCTGGGCCTGGGCCTGCGACCAACGCAGCGGTCCGGCCCTACACGGTGACCGGCTCGGCCAGCGGGGTGAACAGCTCACCCAGCCGGGCCACCTGCTCGGGGACGATCCAGTAGTAGACCCAGGTGCCGCGCCGCTCGCCGTCGATCAGCCCTGCGGTGCGCAGCACCTTCAGGTGGTGGGAGATGGTCGGGGCGGTCAACTCGAAGGCATCCGTCAGATCGCACACGCACGCCTCGCCGCCCGCATGCGAGCCGATCATCGACAGCAGGCGCAGCCGTACCGGGTCGGCGACGGCCTTGAGCAGCGTCGCGAGCTCAACGGCGTCGCTCTCCGACAGCGGCTCGCGAGCGATCGGCGCGCAGCACTGGCTCGTGACGGCGGTCATGACGGCAACCCCTTACTTCGAAATCTATCGAAATTATAGGCGATGGTAGGCGACCAAGGCCAACGCGGCGATCACACAAGCGGTGGCGACCGCGCCCATCACCCAGACGTAACCAACCGCTTGGAGGCGCAGCGCCTCTTTCTGGGCCGCGGTGGGATATCCGTCCGACATGTCGATCGTCTCTCAGCTGCAGCAGCCGCCGTCTGAGGCGACGGTGACCAGAGGCAGCGGGCTAGAGAGCAGACCGCCGCTGATCCCGGTGGCCAGGCCGACCCTCTGCTCCTGGGCCTCGGCCAGGTTGGAGGAGCACACTCCGGTCTCGGGCAGGTCGAGCTGGACGTCGCGGGCGGCCTCCCAGTCGCCGGCCACCGCGGCGACGACGGAGCGGACCTGCTCGTAGCCAGTGGCCATCAGGAAGGTCGGGGCGCGGCCATAGCTCTTGACGCCGACCGCGTAGTAACCCGGCTCGGGATGGGCCAGCTCGTCCACGCCATGCGCCGGAACGGTGCCGCAGGAATGCTGGTTCGGGTCGATCAGCGGGGCCAACGCTCTGGTGGAGCCGAGGATCGGGTCCAGATCCAGGCGCAGCTCGGAGGCGATGGAGTGGTCGGGACGGTAGCCGGTGGCCGAGACGATCCGGTCCACGGTGACCGACTGCTCGGCGCCGGATGGGTCGCGGCTGATCACCTCGACTCCGTCGCCGGTGGCGTGCACGCGGTGGGTGAAGAAGCCGGTCAGGAGCTGGATGCGGCCGGAGGCGACGAGGGCGTGCAGGCGGGTGCCGAGCGCGCCGCGGGCCGGCAGCGCATCTGCGTCGCCGCCGCCGTAGGCGCGGCCGGCGTTGCCCGCCCGGATCGCCCAGGTGATCGGGGTGTCGGTGAGTTGGGCGAGGGCGAGCAGGGTGGTGGCGGCCGAGTGGCCGGCGCCGACCACCATGACGCGGCTGCCCTCGTAGCGGTCGCGGTCGGTGCCCAGCACGTCGGGCAGGGCGTGGTCGATCAGGTCGGCGACGCTCTCCTCGCTGTGGGCCGGCAGGCCGCTGGCGCCCAGCACGTTGGGGCTGGTGTAGGTGCCGGAGGAGTCAATGACCGTTCGGGCCTGCAGTTCCTGGCCGCCTTCGAGGCGGATGAGGAACGGCGCCTGCTCGCGGCCGTTGGTGCGTACGCGGTCGTAGCCGAGGCGGCTGATCGCCGTCACCTTGGCATTCGTACGGAGTCGCTCGCCCATGAGCTTGGCCAGCGGCGCCAGGTAGTCGTCGATCAGCTCGGCACCGGTGGGCAGCCATTCGGGGTCTGGCGCGGTCCAGCCGTCGGCCTCCAGCAGGCGGCGGGCCGCTGCGTCGATGTTGTACTTCCACGGACTGAACACCCGCACGTGGCCCCACTTGGCCACCGACGCGCCCGCCTGCTCACCGGCCTCCAGCACGAGGTAGTCGAGGTTCCGTTCGGCCAGGTGGGCCGCGGCGGCCAGCCCGACCGGGCCCGCGCCGATCACCACGATGGGCAGCTCGTCAGGCCGTGCGGCCTGCGCGCTGGGCTCCAGTTCGACAGCGGCGGGACCGCAGCATCCGCTCATGGCGCATCTCCTCATCGGTTCTCGCGGACCTGGGCCCGCACTGTTTTGAAGTTTGTCTAAGTACGCTCGCCGGTAGAATGCCCCACGACTTAGAGGTATGTCAAATTAGAGGCTTGTCTAATCAGAGGGCCTGAAGAAGGCGTCGCCACTCACGCACGAACGTGCTCCCGGTTGCCGCGCAGATGACGGGCGAGAGCGGCCACGACGCGCTGAGCGTCGGCACCGACCCCGCGCAGCGTGTTGGAGGAAGGGGTGCGCTGCCACTCCAGGCCCAGATAGCCCAGCCGGGCATGGGTGAGTGACAGGCCCCGGCGCTGGCGTGGGTGGCCGTCAGCCGTCAGTGCGCCCAGCCCGGCCAGGTACGGCAGGTCCGGGTGATAGCCGGTGGCCAGCAGCACCGCATCGACGGGTTCACGCCGACCGTCGTGCCACTCCACGCGATCGCCGTCCAGGCGCGTGAACATCTCCCGGCGCCGGTAGCGGCCCTCGCGCAGCGCCTGCCGGTAACGGCCGTCATCGAGCACGGGCGAAGCGGGCGGAGCCTCCGCACGGGCCAGCGGCAGCCGGTCGAACCCGGTCACGCGGAACCAGAAATGCAGGTCCCGTCCCAGCGGACGTTGCTCAACGAAGCGGATCGGCGCCCGACTGGTCAGCGTCACCCGCCGATCGACGGCCAGTTCGTGGGCGACTTGGACCGCCGAGTTGCCCGCCCCGACCACGATGACATGCTCACCGGGCAGCGAGGCCCGCGAGCGGTAGTCGGCGACGTGCAGCGCCTGGCCGGTGAAGGTGTCCAGCCCGGGCAGAGCGGGCCGGTGCGGGCGGCCGAAGGAGCCGCTGGCCGCGATCAGGGCAGGGGCGGCCAGTTCCTCGCCCCCGTCCAGGCGCACGGTGAACCCGTCCCCGCTGGTCTCGACGGTGTCTACGCGGGCGCCGGTACGCAGTTCGGCACCGCGCTCGGCCAGGGCCGCGGCATAGCGCTCCAGATAGACGACCACCTCATCGCGGCGCGGGTAACGCTCGGAGTCGCCGCCGAAGGGCATGCCGGGCAGGCTGCTGTAGCGGACAGGAGAGAACAGGGCGAGGCTGTCGTAGTAGCGCGGCCAAGATCCGGCGGCCCGGTCGGAAGCTTCCAGCAGCACAGGCCGCAGCCCGTGCTCAAGGGCGGCGTGCGCGGCGGCCAGACCGGACTGACCGGCCCCGACGATCAGGACGGAGTCGTTATGGGGAGACATGCCCGCGAACGTACCGTCATTTTATAATATGTCAATATCTTGATGTGAGAGTAAGGTGCGGCAGGTAGGAGGAGTAGGCATGACCGAAACCAGGACACCCCCCGCCCAGCCGGACGCTCCAGCGATTCCCGCGACGTCATGCGCGCCAAGCGAGGCCGCAGGCGCCAGCGTGACTGCTGCGTGCGCGCCGCAGATGTCGCAGGCCACCCACGACTTCCTCAAGGCGCTGGCCAACCCCGGACGCCAACAGATCATGCTGCTGTTCGCCCGCGGCGCCGAGCTGTCGGTCAACCAGGTCGCCGAACACGCCGACATCAGTCAGTCCGCTGCCTCCCAGCAACTCGCCCTGCTCCGTCGCGGCGGCATCGTCACCTCCCGCCGTGATGGCAAAGAGGTGCTCTACCGAGGCGACCGTGAGAGCACAGCGCGCATACTCGGCGACCTGCAGAACTACCTACGTTTCTGCTGTTAGCCGGCGGCCAGTTCACCCGCTGGCCGCCCTTGAGGGTTCTGCGCCTGGCGACGCTGCTTCACCTCGGAGATGCGCTTGACGATGCCCTCGACGGCAGCCGAGTCATAGCCGACCTCGACCGGGCCACCCTGGTGACCTGACACTTCGACGGCCTTCACCGGGCGCCAGTCTTCCGGGTTCATCCGAGCGAGCAGTTCCAGGGCGACGTGCCCGTTGGGCGGGGTCCATGAGCGTTCTTGGGTGCCGTCCGGTCGGACGACTTCGCGGACCAGGGCGCCCCGGTGGCAGGTAGTTGCCGTCACGAGGGGCCGCCGCCGAAGTCGATGCCTCCTGCCGCGGGCACCGAGTAGCCCTCGTAGCCGTCTCCCAGGACCCGAATCGTCGTCCCGTCATAGACCAGGGCGGGGTGAATCCACGTCTCCGGGGCCAGCCCCATGTAGTCGTCGTAGACGACATCGCCCGCCCGTACTTGCCAGGTGTCCATCCCAAGACGGAAAGACAGATCCCGTCCCTGGAGGATCTTGGAGACGAAGGCGCATGCTGTGCCGTTCGGCCCAGGCCTCCAGTGTCATCGCCGATGAGGTCCGCAGCGCGGGCGCGTCGGGAACGACGACATCGAGGCCGGCATCGTCGTGATCGATGTGCAGCGCCCTGCCGATCCTGCCCGGAACCCACTGTGGATCACGAACGGTCCCGTCATGGTCGTTGCCACACGTCGTGAACCGTGCCACCCGAGCCTTCTTCCATCCCGTAGGCGGCCACCAGGTCCATGTTCGCCACCTGCGCCGAAGCCGGAACTGCCGCCAAAACTCCAGCCAGCATGATCAGCGCTGCAAAAGCACGGAATAAACCATGCGCGCCTTCCCCATTTCGCGCACGCGGAAAGAATCATCGTCAATATGGCAATATCCGAACGGCACTTTATCCGCTCGCGATGACGTCCCGCTGTCGTCCCGCTGTCGTGGCATTCCGTCGGTCCCGATAATGCAACGACCGGTCCGCTGATCTGCTGTCGAACTCGACGGCGGGCAGACCACCATCCGCGGCCTTTCACCTGTTCAGGAGGCCGTTGCCGACTGGTGAAGCACAATCGCGTTAGACGGCGTCGCGTACGAAACTGCCCTTGCACCTCAATATCAACAAAATTCTCTCTTGCCGATAACGTCTAAAAGCTTCAATATCACCGGCAAGGGGGCCAATCACACCACGGGGAGAAACAACGTGCGACGTATCATCGCGGCTTTGGCCGGCATCCTTGTCGGCCTGACGCTCATCGCCGGTCCACAACCCGCGACAGCCCGATCTCTGGGCGCGATCACGATCAACTGGTCCGGCAGCGACGATGGCGACCTCGGCAAGATCCGCGTGTCCGCCACTTCCGACCGGCCGATCGCCACACTCAAGGCTCATGTCATCTCCGCCACCGGCGGGGAACTGGCCACCATCGACGACTTCGCCCTCACCTCAGGCACCTCCACCAGCGGCATCTGGACCACCCGCACCCGCGTCCAGCTCACCGAACTCGGCACCTACCGCATCGACGTCGAAGCCACCGACACCGAAGGCACCCACGTCACCGCCGAACGTACCGGCCAGCTCATCTACATGGTGAAGACCGTCTTCGACCCACTCACGCCCAGCCGCCCCACCGTCGACTACACCCACCGCTACGTCACCGTCAAAGGCCGCGTCTTTGGCATCTGGCCCGGCAGTGGGGAGCGCAAACCGCTGGGGCAAGGCTTCCCCATCTCCTTCGGCATCTCCTACCTCAACAAGACAGGCGGCTACGCCGGCTTCGACCACGCCGAACTCACTACCGACGCCAAGGGCCGGTTCCGGCACTCGCTCACCCTCAAAATGGGCGCTGAGTTCAGCGCGACCTACCCCTACAGCAACGACCACCTCTGGTACATGAGGGGCACCTCCGACAAGCTGATCGTCAAGGCCAAGGAGTCAGCCACTGAGGTAAAGGCCAACGTCGCCCCGGCGAGGGTCAACGCTGGAGACCCGATCACCGTATCCGGCCTGGCCAGATGGCGCTCCCCCGCAGGATGGCAGCCCATCCCCGACACCAAGCTCGCCGTCCGGGTCGAG
This sequence comes from Nonomuraea sp. NPDC026600, assembly GCF_040638335.1. Classification (NCBI taxonomy): domain Bacteria; kingdom Bacillati; phylum Actinomycetota; class Actinomycetes; order Streptosporangiales; family Streptosporangiaceae; genus Nonomuraea; species Nonomuraea sp. NPDC026600. Next base: position 4,168 of record NZ_JBEZYD010000027.1, on the reverse strand, counting down.
AACACCTATGACGCGCCCACGTCCGTCACCACCGACGCGCAAGGTCACTACAGCCTGACGTTCGTGCCTTACACCACAGGCACCGTCACCGTCGCCTACTCCACCGAAGACCCCTTCCAGGCACACGCCAGCACCACCATCGCGTTCACCGTCGCCCACCCCGCCTCCTTCTCCGACTTCAGAGCGGTACGGGATGCGGCTGAGGTCGTGGTGACGGGCCATCTCGCCTTCACCGGCAGTTCCACCCCGGCCGGCCCACAAGCGATCATCGAATTCTCCACCGACGGAACCACCTGGGCCACTCGGTCCACCCGCCCCGCCTACTGGGACGGAACCGGCTACGCCTTCGGCGACGCCATCACCGAGCCCGCGGCCGGCCATTGGCGAGCCCGCTTCGAAGGCGGCGAACACTTCCAGGACGCGCTGAGCCAGAGCGTCCAAGTAGGCGCCGCACAGTAGCGGATGAACGACGCGAGCCCGTGACCTCACCGCGGGCACGGGCTCGCGAGCCGCAGACGGCCCAAGCGAGGCATAACTCAATTTCCGTTGCCTATTGAACCGGCGGGTGGAGTCGGCGCGGTCCGCCAGCCGCAGGTCGGCGCCGTCGAACAGGGCGTTGGCGACCAGCCAGCTGATCAGTCCGAGCACGATCTCGGCGCGGGCAGGCCGTCGCCGCGGGTCCAGGGTCCCGGTGGACGCGGTCGGCGGGGAGCGGCGGACGGGGTCGAACTACCGCATCGAATATCTGGGTGTCGTCGGGCTGGGGCAGAGCCCTGTCAGTGCTGAGCGCCGAGTTCGACGGCCATCACTCCGCCGATGATCAGGGCGATGCCCAGCATCATGACCTTGGTGAGCGGTTCGCCGAACAGGATGCGGGAGCAGACGGCGGTCAGGGCGACGCCGGCGGCGGCCCAGATGCCGTAGGCGACGCCGAGGGCGATCCCGCCTTTGAGGGTGATGGTGAGCATGGTGAATGCGGTGAGGTAGCCGGCGCCGACACCGATGAACCACTTCCTGGAGCCGCCGGGCTGCGAGGCCATGCGCAGCGCCAGGGTGCCGGCCGTCTCGGACAGGATGGCGCCGACCAGAGCGAGCCAGACCATTAGGCGTGCCCTTCTTGTGTGTGAGCGCTCTGCTTGGCGTGGGCGGCCTGGGATCCGATTTCGACGCAGAGCACGCCGCCGATGATCAGGCCGATGCCGAGAGCCATGACGCCGGTCAACGGGTCGCCGAAGATGACGGTGGCGAGAATGGCGGTCAGGGCGACGCCGGAGGCGGCCCAGATGCCGTAGACGACGCCGATGCCGATGCCGATGCCGAGCCGTAGCACGTGGCTCAGGACGGCGAAGGAGCTGAGGTAGCCGGCCGCGACGAGCGCGTACCAGCCGGGGTGGTCCACGGCTGCGCGCAGCGACAGGGTGGCGGTGACTTCCAGGAGGATCGCCGCGGTGAGCAGCAGCCACTTGTTCATCAGTCGGTCTCGTCTTCCAGGAGATTGTCGATGACGGTTGCCAGCAGCACCCGGTCTGGCTCGGCCGGAGCGAACACGCCGGTGGCGGCGGCGATCCAGTAGCCGTCGGCCGCCAGCCGAACCACGGTGAGCCGGGCACGGGTGGCCGGCGAAAGGCCGTCGGGCAGGGTCAGCCAGGGTTGCAACCGCCGCACCCAGGCGTCGGTGAGCGCGTCGCGGTACATCGCATCGAAGTAGATCGCGAACTCGGCCTGGTCGTGGCGTTCGGTCAGTGAGACCTGCGCGTAGGCACGGATCCGCTCGGTGGCCGACGCGGCCGCCAGCGACTTGTCCAGGCGGTCTAGCAGCAAATGTTCCCAGCGGGCGGCGACATGGTCGACCACCGCCAGCATCAGCGCCTCCTTGGTCGGGAAGTGATACATCAACCCCGGCTTGGTCAGCCCGACCTGCTTGGCGGCCCCATCCAGGGTGATCGAGCCACCCCCCTGCGCCCGGAGCAGTTCCAGCGCGCCGTCGATGATGCGTTGCTTTCCGTCTCTTGCCACGCCAATACTTTACCTTCCGGTTGGTAAAGTAAGCAAGCGATGCGGCGCCGCACGCCTCGCGAGGCCGGCCCAGGAGAGGGCCGCCTTCGGCATCGCGGGAGCAGGTCGAGCGCTGGGCAGGCTCGACCCGGACTCTTCTTGTCCTGGTCCTGATCCCGGCTGGGTCAGCTGTTGATCGACACGCCGTAGTCGACCACTATCACTTTGCAGGACCAGGTCGGTCAGCGCCTGGCGGTGCGCATCCGACACCCCATCCAAGGGGCGGTGCCTGAGCATGTCCCGCGCGGCGTACCCATCTCCGGACTCGATCACCTCGGTTTTCGGCACCTGCATATTCGGGCTGTCCAACAAAAAGACCGAACCCAACGAACGTCACGACAAGATCTCCGCAGATTTCGAGGACTACCAGGACCGTTCGGCGGAGTTTCTCAACCTACTGACGGTCCTCAGCGATACCCCCAAGTCGACATGTTCACGCTGCTACATGTCTCCTGGGGACTGCGCGATGAGCTAAGCAACGCCAGCCCAGCCCAGACAACGCAGGTTCGGGAACTTCTGGACCTGTTCCAGCGTGCAGTCTCGGCCAGGAAGCGCAATGGCGAGAACGGAGAAACAACCGGCCTTTTGGCACCCCTCGCAGCTATGGTCAACGTGACGGCCGAGGAAGTCGAGGAGTATACGTCGGACATCCGGAACTCGTCCGGCCTGGGCTCCCGGCGAATTCGCTCTCAGCGGCCGGCGTTGCTTCTTTCAAAGAAGCTCTAGAGCTAACCGAATTAAGCTTGTCCTTGAGGTCAGACCAAGCCGTGCCCGAGATCGTGCAAGCGGCAAGAAGGCAAGTGCCCGCTTTCTGCGTGCCCGACTGCACCAAGTACGCGGCTTCGTGCCCGCAGCGCACCGGCGGCACCCATCGACGCCGGCGATTGTGCCGCCCAAGTGGCGACAGCCCAACCGCGGCCTAGGGATAAGCCCAGAGAAGTCAGTGGCTTCCATCGCTGCACTAGGAGGAGGCTCTGACCTTCGCTTTTCTGGCGGACCAATCACCCTGGTCAGGTAGCAGAGAGCGGTGGACGGTGGCCGAAGTGAGTCCGTGTGTGGGGACGTTGCTGTCAGCGCTGCTGTCACCTTAACCAAGCTCCGACGAAGAAGGGGTTTGCAACCGGCAGTCAACGGCGGCTACCGAAGTCAGCGATCGTCACGGCTCTGCCATAGGACTCGACAAAGGCACCCACGTTAGGAGAGCGGTTGCGATCAGGGCCGCTTAGGTCTGTTGATCTGCGGCTATGGCTGATACCGTGCTTGAACCGTTCTTGATCGTATCGCAAATGCTTCGCGGACAGGAAATTAGGTGACCTCGGTCTCGCCTACTGAGCGGGCACCGACTCTGTCGCGGGACGCTCATCTGTCGCTTAAGACGTCCCATAGCCGTCCTTGACGAAGTTGCGTCAAGCAGAGTGGCGGTAGCTGACAATTGCGAGGCGTTGACATCGATTGCACATCCCGGCAGGCTTTACGAAACTGCCTGAGGGCAGGTGGTGAACCCGGTTTTTCCGAGGTTGTTCCGAATAGCGTCGATCGATGTGTCCCCTCAGCGATGGTGGGGAATGCGTAGAGCCTCGTAGCAGTAACTGAACGTCGACGGTCCCTTTCGCCTGCCGGGCGTTCTCGCCTGTCCGGGGGTGGAGTTCTGCCGTTCGTGCGTCACCGTCTCGACTCGTTTCTGAAGGCAGGGGGTGTCGCGGTCGTGGCTGCTGTGGTGCATCCAGAGCCAGATCTTGAGTCGGCCTGGTCGTCTTTTTCGATGGATCGGAGATCTGATGCGCGTCGCCCTCCTCACCACGACTCAGCATGGTCACCTGAACCCGTATGTTCCGGTGGTCAATGCGCTCCAAACTGCCGGCAGTGAGGTTGCGCTGCTGCTGTTGTCCGCGGACGGTGGCGCGCTCGACGAGCAGCGTCGCCAGGCCTTGGGCAAGGCGCAGGTCCACGCGATCGGGCAGGTCGAGATGGGGCCTTGGAGCGGCGACCCGGCGAAGATCGGCCCGATGCTCCAGTCGTGTCGACGATCACGGAATTCCCCTGCTGTGAGGGGTTTCCGATCAGGTAATTCCCCTGGCGCTTCACGGTTCTCCCCTGGAGGAGGACGTGGGCG
>NZ_JBEZYD010000026.1:166788-189040 GCF_040638335.1 Nonomuraea sp. NPDC026600 | reverse complement strand
CCTTCGGGCGCCCGCCCCCCTGCCGCCCCGGTCTTTCTACAAAACCCACAAACCCCCGGCGCGGCCCCCCCCCGGGCCGGCCCGCGCCCCCCCGGGACCGGGGGATTAACCCGCCCGTACCGCTACGGACTCTTTGAGGCGCAGGGCCAGCGCGGGACACATGTCCACAGCTCGGCGAGCGTCTTTCGCCATCCAGCCCGGCACGGTCTTGAAGGAGGGGAAGCCGTATTCGTCCAGTTCCACGAATTCCGGCAGCAGGTGCGCGCACAGGCCGTGGCCCTGGCAACGCGTCCAGTCCACCTCCACGCGGTACTCGGGCTGGTCCTCGTTCTCCGGGAGGGGGAGCACGCCGCGGCACGGCCGGCCGCACGAGCCGTACTCGAGGTGGAGCGCGATGTCGCTCTCGAAGGCGTCCAGGGAGGACAGGACGAACCTGGCCGTGCCGTCGGGGTGGAAGCAGGCGCCTCTCCGCTCGACGGCTCGTACGCTGCGGCGTACCGCGTCCGTGGACCCGGTGCCCTCGGCCAGCGCGAGCAGCGCCCGAGCCACGTCGGGCAGTCCGAGGCGGCACGGGCCGCACTGACCCGACGACTGGGCGGCGAGATAGGCCGCCACCCGGGTCGTCTCGCCGAGCGGGCAGGTCGAGTCGCCGAGCGGCACCACGATGCCGGCGCCCAGCTCGCCGCCCTTCGCCTTCATGCCTTCGCGCGAGATGACCGCCGTGAGGGCGTTCTCGTAGCTCATCCAGGCGCCGTGGTAGCCGCCCATGAGCACGCCGTCGCCGATCTCCGCCTCGCACATGTCGAGGACGTCGATCAGCGGGGTGCCCGTGGGCGCCTCCACGACGGCGGGGTTGGTGGAGCCGCCGCTCACGCTGAGCAGCACGGTGCCGGGCTCCTTGGCGGTGCCGTACTCGGCGTAGCCTTCGGGGCCGTACTCGGCGAGCAGGGCGATCTGGGCGAACGTCTCCGTGTTCGACAGCAGCGTCGGCAGGCCGTCCACGCCGCTCTCGGCGGCGCGCTTCTTACGGCCGTTGGGGATGGCCTCCCCGCCGTTCACGCCGCGCACCAGGGCGCCGCCCTCGCCCGAGATGAACCTCTCTTCAAGGGCGACCACCCGGATCCGCACATGGCTCTCCGTGCCGCCCGCCACGTTGGCGGCGCGCCGCTCGGCCACGGCGGCGGAGACCGACGCCTCGGCGACTTCGCCGCCGGACCCGATCGCCACGACGACCTCGCGCGCGTGCAGGGCCTCAGCGGCAAGGACCGCGCCGTCGAGCACGAGGTGGGGGTTGCGGATGAGCATCATGGTGTCCTTGAAGCTGGCCGGCTCGCCCTCCGAGCCGTTCACCAGCACGACACTCTCGCGTGCCCCGGCGGCGTCGGCGACCGCGCGCATCTTGCGGCCGACCGGAAACGCCGCTCCGCCCCTGCCGCGCATGTCGACCTCGTTCACCTGGGCGATCAAGGTCTCGATGTCGCGCAACGCCGGCTCGCCGTGAAGCGTCCGGTGTGCGGGCAGATCGATCCGCCTTGTGTGCTCCAGCCCGGCGGTCAGCCGGGCCGGGCCCACGCGTAACACGCGTGGGACTCTCTGCGGGATCACTCTGGCGCCTCCTGGGCATTCCTGTGCGGTCTCATCCCGCCTCCCGGTACTTCCTACGCGCTGCGTCGAGGCTAACTGGCGCGTTGACGTCCACCGGCCGCGCGACCGGCGACCTGTCGACCTCCGGCGTCTTCACCCATTCCGGCTGGACGGCCGGCCTGAGTACCGTGGCCATCACCCGGACGAGCAGTGCCCCGCCGACCGCGGCCAGGCAGGCGATGTACGACCACGCCACCCAGGGCGCCGCCGTACGGCCCGCGGTCAGACCGTGCATGATGGCCACGGGCCAGGACAGGTACGCGGTGGCATGGAGCGTCCGCCAAATCCATGGCTTGGCCGTCACCGCGAACCGTCCTCGCATCATCCCCGACACAACGATGATCACCATCATGTCGAAGGCTACTGCGCCGAATCCCACATAGATACCGGCAATTGGGACCACTGCCGCGGCCAGCGGGGCATGGCCCAGACTGACCATGAGGGTGATATGCGTGACCAGGTAGGCCATCCCGATCGCCGCTGTGGCCCGGTGTGCCAGCTGTGCCCTGACCCTGTTGGAGGGGGACAGGAAGACGCGTTCGGTGGTGAGCAGACCGAGCCCGACCGTCGCGCTCAGCAGTACCAGGGCGAACACGCCCGCGTAGAACTCGAGGAAAGCCACCCCTTGCCCGAGCATTGAGGTCCCGCTGTCGGTCCTGGTCAGGAGGAAGCCTGCCAGGATCAACGCGGCGATCCCAGTGCTCACTCCGAGCCGGACGTACCTGGAGTCCAGTTTGCTCGGAGCGTGCCGGGGCAGTCTTTTGTGGAGCATCGATTCCCTCCATGGTCGTCGATTGAGGGTGCGACTCGGGAGGGCCGATCTATGTCAGCAACGACGGCCGCGGTTGATGCAGTTGACCACGAACGCCATGAGCTGATCCGACATCACGTTGGCGAAGTCGGCGTGATCGGTCACCGGGTTGTGCTTCTGCTCAGGGAACGAGTCCACGGCATAGGACGGCCCCTGTGGAACCGAGTACGTCAGGGTCATGCGCAGCTGTGGGATGGCCTTGGTTCCCTGTGCACAGGCGCCACCCTGTCCCGGGAACACCACGTGCGTACGGTGGTTGGCGCTGTCGGTGTTCTGGCCGTCCCAGCAGCTTGGGAAGTCTAGGATACGGACGACTTGGCTGCCGCGTGGGCAGAGCGGATATTTGTTATTTGTTACGCGGTTCTGGAAGCCGGTACACGTCCACGCCGCCTTGGCGTTCGCGCCGCCGTTCGTGGCCGCCTTGGCGTCACCCATGATGAGCCTGAGGAACTTCGGCATCGCGGTCACCTTGGCCGACGCGTTGCCGCGGAACTGGAGGGTGACCTGGTTGGCCCGCAGGACCTGGCCGACGTTGCCGTCCGCGTCCTGGCTGTTGGCGTCCGACTTCCGGTCGCGGAGCACCGGCCAGAAGTAGGCCGACTTGTCACCGAACCGGCAGGTGGTGCCGCCCGCGGCGAGGCTCTGGTCCGTCGAGAACCCGTTCGTCGTCAGGTTGCCCACGTAGTCGTGCAGGTGGTGCGCGCCGTTGCTCACGCCCGGTGCGACGATGAAGTTGTCCGGGTTGTTGTGCTTATTGCCGTTCGTCCCACAGGCTGAGACGAACGTGCCTCTGGAGCCGTTCCTGCCGGCCTGGAAGTTGGCGAGCTGGCCGCGGCCGACCTGGCGGATGTCGACGAAGTCCTCGGGGAACGGGCCGAGGTCGGCGCATTCCTCTTCCTGACCCGTCCCGGTAGCCGAGGGGGTGGGCGACGCGGACTTGGTGGGCTGGTTGTTGTTGTTGCCGTTGCCCCTGCGTCGGAACTGCTGCGGCTGGTCCGTGGCGGTAGCGGTGTCCTGCGCCTCGGGGGCGGTGGTGTCCTGCGCGTCAGGCGCGGTGGTGTCCTGCCCGTCGGGCGCGGGGGTCGGCGCGGCCAAGAGGGCACCGCCGCCCTGCTGCTGCTGCTGGCCCTGATCCTGCTGCTGACCCTGGTCCTGTTGCTGCTGCTGACCCTGGTCCTGCTGCTGGCCTTGGTCCTGCTGTTGCTGATCCTGACCGTCTGGAGCCTGCTGGTCCTGGTTGTCCGGGGCCTGCTGCTGCCGCTGTTGTTGCGTCGGCGATTGAGACTGCTGCGCCTGCTGGTTGGCCTCGTTGGCCGGATCGCAATGGTCCGCAATCGCTGGACCGACGCCGATCACGGCCGCGGACACCAGGCCGCCGGCCATCACGGCCAGAGCGGACACGGCAGCGGCCGCGCGTCTGGATCTCCTCATTATTGTCTCCTCGTTTCGACCGCCGTTGCGACGGGTGGAACAGGTGAGGGCGTCGGGGGCTCGGGGAGCTCTCCGAAGTCCACCAATCCGGTGCCTTCGAGCAGCGTCATGTGCTTCAGCACCACGGTGTTCGCCGTGGTGGCGAACTTCCTGATCTCCTCGTTGCGGGTCCCCGCCCGCACTGCTGCCACGACGGCGAAGACCTTGCCGTGCGCGGCTCGCAACAGGTTGGCGAAGTCCTTGTCGAAGGCGGGACCCTTCTCCGCGGACAGCTGGGCCATCCAGCTCTGCTGATCGGCGTTGGCCGTATCAGGGATGGGCACGCCGAGTTTCGCGGCGAGCGCGCGAGTCGCCACGTCCAGCTTCGTGTGATCTTCGACCAGGTGCTTCCCGGTCTCCTTCACGCTCGCGGACTCGGCGCGGGTCTGGGCCCATTGGCCAACTGGAATCTCCCAGAGGCCTGCCTGGCGTACCTTTACAAGCAGGTCGCGGTCCGACGGCCCGAGAGGACCGGCGGCCGACTGCGTGTACTGAGTGGCTCCCGCTGAGGTCCCTGTCGGCAGGACCAGCAGGATCGTGACCGTGGCAGCCACTGCGAAGCCGCCGAACATGAGCAGTTCGCCGCGCAAAAGCCTGTGCATGATCGGAGGTACGCGGGCCTTCGGGGACCGGTTCACTCATGAGTACGGAATAGTCAGAAATGACTGGAGTTATCGGAGTGCCTACCGGAGTCATAACGAAGGTGTAAAGATGTGCCCCGTGCTAGGTCATCTCGCCGGCAGGTTAGAGAGTACGGATACCGAAGCGGAACACCGCATCGCGGTGCTCTACGAGGAGTTCGGCGGCCCTCTGCTGCGCCACGTACGCAAGTCGACCGGGAACGATCTTCAATGGGCGGAAGACGTCGTTCAAGAGACGATCGTAAGAGCCTGGCGACACTCGGCAAGACTGCAATGGGAGCCCAGCCTCATCTGGGCATGGCTACTGACAGTAGCGCGCCGTATCGTGATCGACGGACGCCGGCGCAAGAGTGTTCGGCCACATGAGGTCGAGCCGCCGGAAGTCGACATGCTGGCGGTGCCAGACAGCTCGGAGCGGGCGCTCTCGGCCATGGTGGTCAAGGACGCGCTTCGGAGCCTGTCCGACGAACACCGGGAAGTGATTGAGCAGACCTACCTCCGGGACCGTACGATAAGTGAAGCGGCGGCGATTCTGGGGATCCCGCCGGGCACGGTGAAGTCCAGGCTCTACTACGGGATCCGGGCTCTCCGTGTGCTTCTGCAGGACAAGGGGGTAGCCGGGTAATGCATGAAGGGGTGGCCGCCTACGTCCTCGGTGTCCTCGATGATGAGGAGATAGAGGAGTTCGAGCGCCACCTCGACACATGCGCACGGTGCCAGGCGGAGCTCAAGGACATGGCCGAGATTCCGGGCCGGCTCGACGAGCTGAAGGACTTGCCCGCCGCCTCCGAAGACGACCCGCCTATGTCGATGTCACGTTGACGTTCTTCCCCTTTTCGGGTGATATCGATACGGCGAGGCACGTACGCCCGGTCGATCAGATCGGGCGGCTTGGGGGAGGTGTTCGGTGAGCATCCACGGCGATGCGACCGTCCCTCCTGACCGGCGATTCGGCGAGGAGGGCGGCCGGCTCTCCTATGGCGCCTATCTCCGCCTGCCCGAGCTGCTCGCTCAGCAGCAGCCTCAGTCCGAGGCGCCTGACGAGCTGCTGTTCATCACCATCCACCAGGTCTACGAGCTGTGGTTCAAGCTGCTGCTGCACGAGCTGGAGGTCGGCAGGGACGCCATGTTCCATGGCGAGCTCTGGCAGGCCAGGCACGTGTTCAAGCGGGTCCACGCGGTGGAGCGGGTGCTGATCGAACAGGTCGAGGTCCTGGAGACGATGACGCCTCAGGACTTCCTGGAGTTCCGGGCCAAGCTGGCCCCGGCGAGCGGCTTCCAGTCCGTGCAGTTCCGCGAGCTGGAGTTCCTGTCGGGGCTGAAGGACGCCCGCTACCTCGGCCGGCTGAGAGACGCCAGCGACACCGAACTCGCCAGGTTGCGCCGCCGGCTCGACGAGCCGTCGCTGTGGGATGCTTATCTCACCGCCCTTTCCCTGCGTGGCCTGCCGGTCTCCGACGACGAGATCATGGGCACGCTGCTGGCCGTGGCGAGGGACCGCGGGTCGCACGACGACCTGTGGCAACTGGCCGAAGACCTGATGACCCACGACGAGACCGCCGCCCAGTGGCGGACCCGTCACGTCCAGATGGTCGAACGGCAGATCGGCACCAAGTCCGGCACCGGCGGATCGACGGGTGCCCCCTATCTGCGCGGTCGAACCCGCCTGCACTACTTCCCGCTGCTGTGGGAACTAAGGGCCTGGCTGTGACAAGCCATGGCGAACCCTCACAAAGGAGTGAGAGCGAAATGCCGCTCGACGAGGCCAAGGATGAGCTGCTCCAGCGAGCCGCGCAACGATGCGCGGTGAGCAGCGACCATGTGAGCCCCGAGGATGCGCTGTCCTTCTTGCGGATCTACTACCGGCACGTCGCGCCGGAGGACCTGCTCGACCGTAGTTCCGTCGACGTGTACGGCCCGGCGATGTCGCAGAAGCAGCTGGCCGAGGTACGCCCCCAGGGCCGGGCCATGGTCCGCGCCTACACCCCGACCCTTGAGGAGAACGGGTGGGACCCGGGGCACTCCGTGGTCGAGGTGGTCACCGACGACATGTCGTTCCTGGTCGACTCGGTGACGATGGAGCTGGCCAGGCATGACATCAACACCTACCTGGTGGTCCACCCGCAGATGCGGGTACGCCGTGACATGACCGGCAAGATGCTCGGCCGGGGCCAGGAGGACGTCACCGGCCAGATGCTGGTCGAGTCCTGGATGCACTTCGAGATCGACCGGCAGTCCGACCCCGAGGTGCTCAGGCGACTGGAGGCCGACCTCCAGCGGGTCCTGTCCGACGTGCGGCAGGCGGTCGAGGACTTCAGGAAGATGCGGGGGGTCGCCGTGCAGATGGCGGAGGACCTGACGCTCAACCCGCCGCCGCTGGAGCCCGCCGAGGTCGAGGACAGCCTCGACCTGCTGCGCTGGCTCGCGGACGGGCACTTCACCTTCCTCGGCTACCGCGAATACCGCCTGGAGAAGACCGACGAGGGCGACGCGCTGCGCGCGCTGCCCGGCGCGGCGCTGGGCATCCTGCGCGACGACAAGATCGGCTCGGAGAGCTTCTCCGTGCTGCCCGCCGAGGTACGGGCCAAGGCCCGCGAGAAGCAGTTGCTGATCATCACCAAGGCCAACTCCCGGGCGACCGTGCACCGCGCGGCCTACCTCGACTACATCGGGGTGAAGCTGTTCTCGCCGGAGGGCGAGGTGATCGGCGAGCGCCGGTTCCTCGGCCTGTTCACGCATGTGGCCTACAACGAGTCGATCTCCAGGATCCCGGTGCTCAGGCGCAAGCTCGCCGACGTGCTGGACCAGGCCGGGCTGGCCCCCGACAGCCACGACGGCAAGGACCTGATCGAGATCCTCGAGACGTTCCCGCGCGACGAGCTCTTCCAGACCTCGCTCGACCAGCTCCTGCCGATCGCGCTCGGCGTGCTGCGGCTGCGCGAGCGCAAGCAGGTCAAGCTATTCCTGCGCCGCGACGACTACGGCCGCTACATCTCCTGCCTGATCTACCTGCCGCGCGACCGCTACACCACTCAGGTGCGCTACCGGATGCAGGAACTCCTGCTCAAGGCGCTGGGCGGCAAGACGCTCGACTACAGCGCGATGATCGGCGAGTCCGCCCTGGCCCGGTTGCACGTGGTCATCCGCGGCGAGCGCGGCAGGCAGTTGCCGCCGCCGAGCGTCGACGTGGAGGAGCTGGAGGCGCGGCTGGCCGCGATCACCCGCTCGTGGGAGGACGACCTGGCCGCGGCGCTGTCGGAGCTGACCTCCGAGGAGGAGGCGCCCAGGCTGACCAGGCGCTACCAGGCGGCCTTCCCCGAGGGCTACAAGGCCGACTTCCCGCCGCAGATGGCCGTGGTGGACCTGCGCCGTCTGGAGCAGCTCGCCGGCTCCGACGAGAACGAGATCGGCCTCAACCTCTACGAGCCCTACGACGCCGGCGAGGGCGAACGACGGCTGAAGATCTACAAGCTGGGCACGCCCATCTCGCTGTCGCGGGCGCTCCCGCTGATCCAGCGGCTCGGCGTCGAGGTCGTGGACGAGCGGCCGTACGAGATCGACAGGGACAACGACCCCGCCACCAAGAACGCCTGGATCTACGACTTCGGGCTGCGCTACACCCCGAACGAGGAGGTCGACAGGAAGGACTTCAAGCGGCTCTTCCAGGACGGCCTCATCGCGCTGTGGAAGGGCGAGGTGCAGGCCGACAACTTCAACTCCCTCATCCTGCGCGCCGGGCTGACCTGGGAGCAGGTCGAGATCCTGCGTGTCTACGCCAAGTACCTGCGCCAGGCGGGCTCCGCCTTCTCCCAGCGCTACATGGAGCGCGTGCTGACCGGCAACGTGCGGCTGGCCCGGCTGCTGGTGCGTCTCTTCGAGGCGCGGCTGGACCCCCGGCGTGGCGACGACGTGCGGACCGACCTGGCCGACGCGCTCCACGAGGAGATCCTGGGCGCGCTCGACGAGGTCGTCTCGCTGGACGAGGACCGGATCCTGCGGGCGTACCTGGAGATGATCCAGGCGACGCTGCGGACGAACTACTTCCAGACCGTGGACGGGCAGCGGAAGCCGTACATCTCGCTGAAGTTCGACCCGCAGGCGATCAGCGTGCTGCCGCTGCCGCGGCCGAAGTACGAGATCTTCGTGTACTCGGCCCGGGTCGAGGGCGTGCACCTGCGCTTCGGCAAGGTGGCCAGGGGCGGCCTGCGGTGGTCGGACCGGATGGAGGACTTTCGGACCGAGGTCCTCGGCCTGGTCAAAGCCCAGATGGTGAAAAATACCGTTATCGTGCCGACTGGCTCCAAGGGCGGATTTGTCGTGAAACGTCCGCCTGTGGGCGGAGGGCGCGAGGAGCAGCTCGCCGAGGGTGTGGCGTGCTACCGGATGTTCATCTCCGGGCTGCTCGACATCACCGACAACCTGGTCGACGGCAAGGTCGTGCCGCCGCCGGACACGGTCAGGCACGACGGCGACGACACCTACCTGGTGGTCGCCGCCGACAAGGGCACCGCGACCTTCTCCGACATCGCCAACGGCGTGGCCAAGGAGTACGGCTTCTGGCTCGGCGACGCCTTCGCCTCCGGCGGCTCGATCGGCTACGACCACAAGGCGATGGGCATCACCGCGCGCGGCGCCTGGGAGTCGGTCAAGTACCACTTCCGCACGATCGGGACCGACGTGCAGACCACCGACTTCACCGTGGCCGGCGTGGGCGACATGTCGGGCGACGTGTTCGGCAACGGCATGCTGCTGTCGCAGCACATCCGGCTGGTGGCCGCCTTCGACCACCGGCACATCTTCATCGACCCCGACCCTGACACCGCCCGCAGTTTCGCCGAGCGGCAGCGGCTCTTCGCGCTGCCGCGCAGCTCCTGGGCGGACTACGACACCAAGCTCATCTCGGCGGGCGGCGGCGTCCACCCGCGCACGGCCAAGTCCATCCCGATCACGCCGCAGATCCGCGCGGCGCTCTCCATCCCCGCGGCGGTCACCTCGATGACGCCGAACGACCTGATCAGCGCGATCCTGCGGGCCCCGGTGGACCTGCTGTGGAACGGCGGCATCGGCACCTACGTCAAGGCGGGCACCGAGTCGAACGCCGACGTGGGCGACAAGGCCAACGACTCGCTCCGGGTCGACGCCGCCGAGCTGCGCTGCAAGGTCATCGGCGAGGGCGGCAACCTGGGCTTCACCCAGCTCGCCCGCATCGAGTTCGCGCGCGGCGGCGGGCTGGTCAACACCGACTTCATCGACAACTCGGCCGGGGTCGACACCTCCGACCACGAGGTGAACATCAAGATCCTGCTCGACCAGGTCGTCCGCGACGGCGAGCTGACCGACAAGCAGCGCAACCAGGTCTTCACCTCGATGACCGACGAGGTCGCCGACCTGGTGCTCCGCGACAACTACGCCCAGAACGTGGTGCTGGCCGCGACCCGCGCCCAGGCCGTCGAGATGCTCCACATCCACTCCCGCTACCTGCGGCGCCTGGAGCGTGACGGGCGGGTCAACCGGGAGCTGGAGTTCCTGCCCTCGGACAAGACGCTGGCCGAACGCCGCCAGGCCAGGCTGGGCCTGACGGCGCCCGAGTTCTCGGTGCTGCTGGCCTACACCAAGCTGGTGGCCGACGCCGAGCTGCTCGGCTCCGACCTGCCCGACGACCCGTACCTGGCCTCGTGGCTGGTGTCGTACTTCCCGTCGGCGCTGCGGGAACGTTTCCGCCCGTACATGGACGCCCACCCGCTGCGCCGCGAGATCATCACCACCTGCGTGGTGAACGATCTGGTCAACTCGATGGGCACCACGTTCATGTTCCGCTTCAGCGAGGAGACCGGCGCCTCGACGCCCGACATCGTGCGCGCCTACCTCGTCGCCCGCGAGGTGTTCGACCTGTCGAGCTTCTACCGCGCGGTGGAGGCGCTGGACAACAAGGCCGACACGTCGATGCAGATCGCGATGCTGCTGGAGGCCAGGAAGCTGGCCGAACGCGGCACGCGCTGGCTGCTCGGCAACCGCCGCCCGCCGCTCGACCTGGCCGGGTCGGTGAGCTTCTTCGTCAAGGGCGTGAACGGCCTGCTGGCCCACATCCCGAAGCTGCTCGCCGGGCCCGATCTGGCGGCCTTCGAGGAGCGCCGCGACTCCTTCGAGGCCCGCGGGGTGCCGACGGAGCTGGCGGAGCGGGTGGCGGCCATGGTGCCCGCCTATTCGACGTTCGACCTGGTGGAGATCTCCTCGCTCACAGGACGTCCGGTCAACGAGGTGGCGGAGGTGTACTTCGACCTCGCCGACCGCCTCCAGCTGGCCCGCCTCAGGGAGCGGGTGATCGCGCTGCCGCGCGACAACCGCTGGAACGCGATGGCACGGGCGGCGCTCAGGGACGACCTGTACGCGGCCCACGCCTCGCTGACCCGCGACGTGCTGGCCCACAGCACGCCGGGACTGTCTCCGGAGGAGCGGCTGGCCCGCTGGACCGAGGCGAACTCGGCGGCGGTCCACCGATCCCGCCAGACGCTCTCGGAAATCTGGGAAAGCGACAACTTCGACCTCGCCACGCTCTCTGTGGCCCTCCGCGCGATTCGTACGCTGGTTGCTTCCAGCAGCCTCCCGCACAGCGAGGGGTGATTCCGTTAGGGCCGCCCGGGTTGGTCTCAGGTCCTTTTCGGTCTTGTACGGCCAGCCCGGTGGGCCCCACCCGCCCTACGTGGCTGGGCTCTGTCCAGGGGCACGCTCCTCCGGTGGAGGTGGCTGGGCGCCGTGACGTGCGCCTTCTTGGCCCCGGCCGTGGTCGGTCGTTGGTCTCGGCCGGGTTAGTTCGTGCCCGTGAATGCTTCCTTGTGGTCTTCTGCCCATTCAGCGAATGATCTGGGTTGTTTGCCGGTTAGCTCAGCGAAAGTGCTTGCTGTCGGTACTGGGGTGTTTGTGGTGGCTATGGAGTGTTTGAGGAGTGATTCCACTACTTCCGGGGAGCCCCAGCGGGACAGGGCTTGGCGGTGGGCTTCCAAGTCCTGTAGGTGCCATTCGATTGGCTTGGCGATTGTTTGTGCGATCGTGTTCATCTGGTCGCGCTGGGTGATGGAGTCGGGGCCGGTCAATTCGTAGACGGCGTTCTCGTGGCCGTCTTCTGTCAGGGCCTTTAGTGCGGTTTCCGCTATGTCGGCTTCGTGGATGGGGGCCGAGTGGGTGTCGGGGAACGGGTTGGTGACCCGGCCTTCGGTGCGGATCTCTGTTGCCCATTGGAGGGCGTTCGTGGCGAACGCGCCTGGGCGCAGGGCGGTCCAGGGGAGTCCTGAGGCGGCCACCGACTCTTCGGCCACGCCGTGCAGGCGGGCGATCGCGTCCGTGGCCGTGGGGTCCGCCAGGGCGGCTGACAGGAGGACGACGTGACGCACTCCGGCCTCGCGAGCCTGTGCCAGGAAGGCGTCCAGCCCTTGAGGATCGGCGTAGAGGAACACCCGGTCGACGCCGTCCAGCGCGAATGCCGGGCTGTCCGCCGCGACCACGTCCACACCTGTGGGCAAATGGGCCGCGGCGGGGTCTTTGCTGGCGGCGCGGACCTGCTCGCCGGTCTCCAGGAGTTGCCGTATGAGGCTCCGGGCCACGTGTCCGCGGGCCCCGGTTACCAGAATCGTCATGCCGACATGCTGGTCCGAGGGCGTTCCAGGCGGGTAGGCACAGCCAGGGCTGGGACTCGCGGTACCAGGCCCGAGAGGGCTGGGTCATCATGGTTGGGATGAACAGGGAGGAACTGGGCGGCTTTCTCCGTAGCCGACGGGGCCGGATCCAGCCCGCCGAGGTGGGGCTGGCGCCCGGTCCGCGCCGGCAGACCCCCGGGCTGCGCCGCGAGGAGGTCGCGCTGCTGGCCGGCATATCGGTCGACTACTACATCAGGCTGGAGCAAGGCCGCGGCCCGCACCCGTCGGACCAGGTCCTCACCGCGCTCGGCCGGGCCCTGCGGTTGACGGGCGACGAGCACGACTACCTGCTCCGGCTGGCCGACCAGTCCCCGGCCCGCGCCGAGCCGGCGCGCGAGGTGCCCGCCAACGTCCTGCGCCTGCTGGACCGGCTCACCGACGTCCCGGCCATGGTGATCAACGCCGGTTACGACGTCCTCGCCTGGAACCGCATGCTGGTCGCCCTGATCGGCGACCTGTCGGAGGTGCCGCCCTGGCAACGCAACACCTTGCGCTGGCTCTTCGGCAACCCGGCCCCGACGCCCGACAAGCTCCAGCTCGCCCGCCAGTGCGTGGCCGACCTCCGAGCCACCGGCCGCTACCCGGCGGACGCGAACATCAGAGCCCTGGTCGACGACCTGAGAGAGACCAGCCCCCTGTTCGCCGGCCTGTGGGCGGCCCGCGACATCGAAATCCAGCGAACACTGACCAAGCACATGACCCACCCCATCGCCGGCCCGATGGAACTCGACTGCGACTTCCTCCCCATAGCCGGCGCGGACCAACGCCTGGTCCTCTACACAGCCGCCCCCGGCACGCCCTCCCACAAGGCCCTCCAGCGCCTACGAGCCCCCGGCGCATAGCCAGGCTCGGTCGACCCCTGCGAGGGCGAAGAGCGGCCGCCTGGCCACCTCTACCGATGCGCGTGCGTCACGGGCTCGGTAGCTCACGGTGGGAGGCAGCCCGGCGACTGCGGGACACCTGGGCGCCACGGGCTCGGTAGGCCACGGCCGGGGTCAAGAAGGCGCACGTCACGGCGCCCAGCCATCTCCACCGGAGGAGCGTGCCCCTGGACAGAGCTCAGCCATGTATGGCGGGTGGGGTCCACCGGGCTGGCCGTAAAGGAAAAAAGGGGGTTTTAAGGATCGCCGCCAACAGCTTTGGTGAGGGAGCCTGTGTGGGCGATGATCGCGGCGGGAGTCGGGGTGCCGGAGCGGGGGACCAGGGTCGCGTACTGGTTGATCTCTGTGGTTTTCAGGAACCGCCGCGCCCTGTCGTTGTGATAAAGCCAGCGGGCCGCCTCAGGCACCGGGACGAAGTCGGCCTTGTCCGTCTCCACCGTGGTCGTCGTCGTGCGCGTCATGGCGTACTGGATCAGCGCCCCGCCGCCCACCATGCGCAGCGCGTAGACCGGATAGTCGCCCGCGCTGAAGATCGAGTCGTAGCTGAACCCGCCGATCTTGGCCCGCTCCCGGTCGGTGGTGATCTGCTCCGCCACGTCCGTGGTGTAGGTGCCCCGGGCGAGCAGGCCGGCCGCCACGCCCGTCTCGCCCGCCTCCGCCACCGTGGCGTGCAACGGGCCCATGAACTGCGGGCTGATCGTGATGCTCTTGTCGTCGGGCGCGAGCGCCGTCGCGTAGCCTCCCGCGTCGAGCTGGATGTCCGGCGGGTCCTGCCCCGGCAGGAGCTGCGTCGCCGAGCTGAGCCGCCAGTCGTCGGCCTTGGCGAACGTCAGCAGCGTCGGATGGCCGTTGCGCGTGGTCAGCACCGTGAACCAGGGCGCCACCTCGTTCTGCCTGAACCGCGGCACGAACAGCGTCGGCGTGCCCCACGTGTAGCGGGGCGGGCGGTTGCCCGTCGACAGGAACGCGGCCGAGGTGAGCTGCGCCTCCGCGTCGCGGGTCAGATCCATCGCCAGCCGCAGGTCGCCGCCGGCCCGCAGCAGGTCGTCGGTGGCGGTGAAGGTGGTGAACACCTTGGCCGCCTCGACCGGCGTGATCAGCGGGGTGGTCGCCGAGGGCGACGGGGTCGCGGGCACGGTCGTGGTCGCCGCCACCTGACTGGGCGCGGGTGGGGGCGCGGCCGAGCAGCCGACCGCGGTGGCCAGCAGGCCGGCGGCGAGCGCCAGCACCCTCCGCCGACCATAACTACGCACGTGGCCATGTTATTCGGGCCCGCGAGGGTCGCGTACCCTAGGGAGGCGTGGCAGGTATCGATCCAGCAGAAGAGATCAACGAGCTCGCGGGCACCCTGCGGAGCATCCAGGACGTGCTCGACCTCGGCGCCATGCGCAAGCAGATCGCGGAGCTGGAGGACCAGGTCGCCGCGCCCGACCTGTGGGACGACCCCGAGCAGGCGCAGAAGGTCACCAGCAAGCTCTCGCACCTGCAGGGCGAGCTCAACCGCGTCGAAGGGCTGGTCCGCCGCCTCGACGACCTGAGCGTCCTCTACGAGCTGGCCGCCGAGGAGAGCGACGAGGACACCAAGACCGAGGCCGACAAGGAGCTGGGCTCGCTCCGGTCCGACATCGGCGCGCTGGAGGTCCGTACGCTCCTGTCCGGCCCCTACGACGCGCGTGAGGCACTGCTCACCATCAACTCGCAGGCCGGCGGCGTCGACGCCGCCGACTGGGCGGAGATGCTGCTGCGCATGTATCTCCGCTGGGCCGAGCGCAAGGGCTATCCGACCGAGGTCTACGACACCTCCTACGCGGAGGAGGCCGGCATCAAGTCGGCCACGTTCGTGATCAAGGCCCCCTACGCGTACGGCACGCTCCGTGGCGAGCACGGCACCCACCGTCTGGTCCGCATCAGCCCGTTCGACAACCAGGGCCGCCGCCAGACCTCGTTCGCCGGGGTCGACATCGTGCCGGTCGTCGAGCAGACCGACCACATCGACATCATCGAGGACGAGCTCCGCATCGACGTCTATCGCTCGTCGGGACCCGGCGGCCAGGGCGTCAACACGACCGACTCGGCGGTCCGCATCACCCACCTGCCGAGCGGCATCGTGGTCTCCTGCCAGAACGAGCGCTCGCAGCTCCAGAACCGCGCCTCGGCGATGAACGTGCTGCAGGCCAAGCTGCTGGAGCGCAAGCGGCAGGAGGAGGCAGAGCGCATGTCAGAGCTGCGGGGCGCCTCGACCACGTCGTGGGGCACCCAGATCCGCAACTATGTGCTGCACCCCTACCAGATCGTGAAGGATCTGCGCACGGGCACGGAGGCGGGCAACCCCACCGGCGTTCTCGACGGCGACATCGATGAGTTCATCGAGTCCGAGATCCGCTGGATGCGCAGGCAGGAATCAGAGCCCGCCTAGGTGCTTGAGCACCAGGGCCACGAAGAGCAGCACGACCAGCAGAAAGACGATCAGGGCAGGTGACAGCCCGGCGAAGCCGTGGTTGTGCATCCGCTCGCGGTTGGCACGGCACAGGGGGCAGCGGCCCTCGATGACGGGGTGGGCGCACTGCGCGCATACGAGGTGTTGGCAACTCATGTCAGCCCCAAGTCTAGCCGCACAATCGTTTTGTTTCCGTTATGGACGTTCCATGCCAGTCTTCCCCCTAGACTGTGCTCTGGCCAATCGGAACGTCGATCATCAGTAAAGAAAGTCGTCCCCGATAGGCGTGTGGCGGGAAGTGGGCATGTGCCACCCTCGCTTCCGTCCTGACCCCTAGACTGGCATGCCGTGATGCTCTCGTGATCCATTTCGATAATGTCACCAAGGTCTACACGAACCAGAACCGGCCCGCTCTCGACCATGTCTCCGTTGACGTGGACAAGGGCGAGTTCGTGTTCCTCGTCGGTCCTTCGGGATCAGGCAAGTCCACCTTCCTGCGCCTGGTCTTGAAGGAGGAGCGGCCCAACTCCGGTGCGATCCACGTCGCCGGCAAGGATCTCGCCCGCCTCTCCAACTTCAAGGTGCCGCACCTGCGCCGCCGCATCGGCTGCGTGTTCCAGGACTTCAGGCTGCTCCCGAACAAGAACGTCTACGAGAACGTGGCGTTCGCGCTCGAGGTCATCGGTAAGCCACGGCGGTTCATCCGCAAGGTGGTGCCCGAGGTCATCGAGCTGGTCGGCCTGGAAGGAAAGGCCCACCGGATGCCCGACGAGCTGTCAGGCGGCGAGCAGCAGCGCGTCGCCATGGCCCGCGCCTTCGTCAACCGGCCCATGATCCTGCTGGCCGACGAGCCGACGGGCAACATCGACCCCGCGACGAGCATCGGCATCATGAAGGTGCTCGACCGGATCAACAGGACTGGCACTACGGTCGTCATGGCCACGCACGATGCGGCCATCGTCGACTCCATGCGCAAGCGCGTCGTAGAGCTGGAGGACGGCAAGATCGTCCGCGACCAGTCGCGTGGCGTTTACGGCCAGGCGTACTGACAGGGAGCAGTAGACAGAACATGCGGGCGAATTTCATCTTCTCCGAGGTCTGGATCGGCCTCCGTCGCAACCTGACCATGACGATCGCGGTGGTCATCACCGTGGCCGTCGGCATGGCGATGCTGGGCATTGGCCTGATGATCAACTCCCAGGTCAAGATGATGCAGGATTTCTGGTACGACAAGGTCGAGGTATCGGTCTTCCTCTGTGGCAGAAACCCCACGATGCCCAACTGCAAGGGCAAGCCGATCGGCACCCCGCAGACCAAGGCTCTGCAGGCCGAGATCCAGGGCATGCCCGGGGTCGAGCAGGTTCTCTATGAGAGCCCGGACCAGGCGTACGCCAACTTCCAGAAGTCCTACGCCGCCAACAAGGCGCTCATCGACGCGACCAAGGTGGAGGACATGCCCGCGTCCTTCCGCGTCAAGCTGAAGGACCCCAACAACTACCAGCCGGTGGTCCAGGCGCTCCAGGGCAAGACCGGCGTGGCGCAGGTGACGAACCAGAGAGACCTGGTCAACCAGTTCTTCGGCTTGCTCGACAAGCTGAGATCCGGCGCGATCATAGTGGCGATCGTCCTGGTCCTGGCGGCCGCGTTGCTGATCGGCAACACGGTGCGGCTGTCTGCCTTCAACCGCCGCCGGGAAACCGGCATCATGCGGTTGGTCGGGGCGTCCAACCTCTATATCCAGCTGCCCTTCGTCATGGAGGGCGTGATCTCCGGGCTGATGGGCGGAGTGCTCGCCGCCGTCCTTCTGATCCTTTCCAAGGTCTTCCTGTTCGAGGAGATCGCGAAGTATTTCGCGTTCGGCAGCCAACTCAGTTGGAATGACGTGGCCTGGGTGATCACGCTGACCATGGGCATCGGCGTGGTGATCTGTGTGCTGGCATCGTTCATCACACTCCGCCGTTACCTCAGGGTCTGACGGATCGCCGGTAAGGTCGGAGCATGCCACGTGAGACCGGGCGGAAGGTCGTCGCCCAGAACAAGCGTGCCCGGCACGATTACCACGTCGAGGACACCTTCGAGGCGGGGCTCGTGCTGCAGGGCACCGAGGTGAAGTCGTTGCGCGAGGGACGTGCGTCGCTCGCCGACGGCTACGCCTCCATCGACAGTGGCGAAGCGTGGTTGTTCAACGTCCACATCCCCGAATACACCCAGGGGACGTGGACGAACCACGCCGCCCGCCGTAAGCGCAAGCTGCTGCTCCACCGCAAGGAGATCGACAAGCTCGCCGCCAAGACCAAGGAGGGCGGGCTGACGATCGTGCCGCTGTCGCTCTACTTCAAGGACGGCAAGGCCAAGATCGAGATCGGCATCGCCCGCGGCAAGAAGGACTGGGACAAACGGCAGACCCTGTCGGAGCAGCAGGCCAAGAGGGAGATGGCCCGGGCAGTGCGGCAACGCAACCGATGAGTCGCGTACGCCGCGGCCTGGCCGCGACCGTCACCCTGGCCGTCGCGAGCATGTCGCTGACCGCCTGCTTCGAGGAGTCGTCCCCGCACGACGCCGTGCGGGACTTCCTGGTGGGCTGGCAGTCGGAGGACTACGACCTGGCCGCCGGCCGTACCGACGGTGATCGCGCCGCCGTGCGCAAGGCGCTCTCCGACGCGAAGGTGGAGCTCGACGCGGCCTCGTTCCGCTTCAAGATCAAAAGCATCAGCCTGAACGGCGACCAGTCGCAGGCCGACTTCCGCGCCGAGGTCGACCTGGGGGAGAACAACCCGCTCTGGGTGTACGACAGCATGCTGCCGCTGCGCCTGGTCGACGGCCAGTGGAAGGTGCACTGGTCGCCTTCCGTGCTGCACCCGCAGCTGAAGGACGGCCAGCGGTTCGCCGTGTCCACCGACCCGACGGCCCGCCAGTCCGTCGAGGACAGGAAGGGCACGCCGCTCCAGCTTCCCCAGTTCCTCTACGTGGTCGGCGTCATCCCATCGCAGCTCGGTGACCGGGCGGACGAGGTCGTCGAACAGCTCTCGGGATACACCGGGTTCGCCCAGGACCGGCTGCTGAGCCGCATCAGGTCGTCGCCGCCGAAGCAGTTCGTCCCGCTCGCCAACTTCGGCGCCGTGCGCTACCAACGGGATCTGGAAGCCCAGCTCAAGAAGATCCCGCAGCTCATCATCCGCCAGCAGAAGCAGCCTGTCGCGCCCGACGGCCCCAAGGACATCGTGGGCAAGGTGAGCGCGCTCACTCCGGAGACCGAGCAGAAGCTCGGCGGCCCGCAGCGGGCGGGCGACTCGTTCGGGCAGAGCGGGCTGCAGCGGGCGTATCAGGACAGCCTCACTGGATCCACCCGGACCCGGGTGATCACCCTCGACCTCAAGACCGACAACGAGGTCGCGCAGCTCAAGGAGTGGCCCGGCCGGACGAACGTCCCGGTGCGGACCACGATCGACAGCGCCAAGCAGAGCGCCGCCGAAGCCGCCGTGGCGCAGACGGACACCAGCGCGTTGGTAGCGGTCGACCGGTCGACGGGCGAGATCCTGGCGGTCGGCACCAAGGGCCTGAACCAGGAGAAGGACGCGCTCGCCGGCAAATTCCCGGCCGGCACGGCCTTCTCGATCGTGGCCGCCGACGCGCTGATCAAGGCCGGGATGAATACCAAGCAGAAGCTCGCCTGCCCGGCCGAGCGAACGGTGGGCGGCGCGCGGTTCGTGACGGCGAGTTCGGTCACCGGTGCCTCGCCGACGGTCAAGGACAATTTCGCCAAGGGCTGTGTCACCGCCCTGGCCTCGCTCGCCCGGCGCGTCGACGCCGCGGCACTGGCCAAGAGCTCCGCGGCGTTCGGCATCGGCAAGGACTGGCGACTGCCGCTCAAGTCGTTCAGCGGCTCGCTGCCCCCGCTGGCCAGCGACGCCGACAAGGCCAGGGCCATCGCGGGCCAGAACGTCGAGGTCAGCCCGCTCAGCATGGCTCTCGTCGCGGGGGCGATCGCCTCGGGCAGTTGGCACGCACCCGTGCTGGTGACCGAGCCGAAGTCGCCCGACCCCTCGGCGGAGGTGGTGTCGCTCGCCGCGCCGCAACCGGTCGCTGTCGACCCCAAGGTCCGCAGCGCGCTGACCGCCATGATGCTGGCCGGCGCCAAGAGCTCGCGCGCCCTGGCCGGCCACACCGGGGTGCACGGCGTGACGGCCGCGGGCGACGCGGAGAAGCACATGGGCTGGTTCGTGGGCTGGCAGGGCGAGGTGGCGATAGCCGTCCTCACCAAGAACTACGACCCCGCGGCGGTCGCGGGCGAGTTCTTCAGCGCCCTTCGCGACTCCCCGTGATTTTCTCCTCACCTTAGGCAACCGTTCGGGTGGCCGGCTGCGTCTTACTCAGTGACTGCCCTGCTCGGGGGGTTGCGGGTGCAGTCGCCGCGACGAGATCAGGACTTCATCTCGGGGGAAGTCCTGCCGTCCGGACCGGCTCGACCCTGCCGGTCGGCCCCCGGGAACGCCTACGCGTTCCCGGGGGTTTCGCCGTCCGGGAATCAAGTTGACGTCGCACGTGTTGCAGGATGTAAGGTCGTCTTGCTCGGTCCTTCGGGGCCGTGTTGACAACTGCACATGGGGGTGACTGGCTTCGACTTCGATCTTGCAAGTCAGGTGAAGCGGGCCGAGGACTGCGGACATAACCTCGTTAACACTGTGACCGCAAACAACAAGTGCCAATTCTAAGCGCACTGTGGTCGGCCAGGGTTCCCTGGCCCTCGCTGCCTAAGTAGCGAAACCACTGTCAGCCCGGGACTGCCTTCGGCCCGGACCTGGCATCGTTAGAAGGCTCAACCGCTCGACCCGGCCACGGGGGAGAGCGGGAAATCAAACAGTGGCTGAGCCCGTCGGTGACACGCCTGCGTGATTACCGGGGCTGAGAAAAGCACAGCAGGCTGCGCCCGGAGAAGCCCTGCCTTGGGGTTGAAGGACGCGGGTTCGATTCCCGCCACCTCCACAAGATCAAACCGTCTCTTGCCTGCGGAAACATCGCAGGCAAGGGGCGGTTTTTTGTTCGTGGGGGCACCATGGGGGCACGGGCCTGCCGGAGCAGGACGCTAACCCGGGTCGCCGCCTACGTTCACGGAACCTCACCCCGTCATGAAGGGACTGGTGGTTCCGTGTCAACAGGATCTCGACGCACTGAAGGTGTCGAGTACCGCAAGCAGAAGAACGGGAAGGTGTCCTACCGCGTCCCATGGCGCGAGGGCGGCCGCCGGACGGGTCCCCGCAACTCCTACACCTTCGACGACCTGGACTCCGCGAAAATCTTCCGTGGCGCGCTCGTGGCCAACGGCTTCCGCGACCCCTACAAGAACCCGGCGTTCGCCGAGATGCTGGGCCTCGCCTCGCAGCCGACCGAAGTCCTCACCTTCGCCCAGGTCGCCAACATGTACCTGGCCACGCTCGTGGACGTCGAACGGCGAACCATCGGTCAGTACCGCAAGAGCCTGGAGGACCACTTCCTCCACGCGATTGTCACGCTCCCCGATGACACCCGCGTGGGGCCTCTCGGGCGGTTACCGATCGACGAGTTCACCAAGGACATCATCCAGGCGTGGGTCAACCTGATGCGGGAGAAGCAACACGGTAAGAAGACGCTGCGCCCGTACGCGCCCAAGACAATCATCAACATCCACGGGACGGTGGTATCGCCGGTCTTCGACTACGCCATAGACGAGGAGTACTGCTCGCGTCAGCCGTGCCGGCAGGTCAAACTACCGGAGCGAAAAGGCAGGGCGGTCAAAGCGGTCAACGTGATCACAGGTCTAGAGATCCCGGAATGGATCCAGTGCGCCTACGACGTCGATCAGGACACCGGCGATATCACGCTGGTGCTGCTCGCCACAGGACTCCGGTGGGGCGAGTTGACCGCGCTACGGGTGTGCGATGTGGACTTCGACGCCGGGACGCTCACTGTGGCCCAGGTGGTTCGCGAGGACGAGAATCGGCGGCCCTACATCGAATCCACGGAAGGCAAGAGCGCGAACGCCTTCCGCACTATCACGCTCCCGCCCAAGGCTCTGGAGGTGCTTCGCCGGCGCGCTGAAGGCAGGGCCAAGCTGGGGCTACTGTTCCCCGCTCCCGGGAGCCGCGGCGGTGTTCTGTGGCGCAACGCCAACTTCAACGAGCATCGATGGCAGAAGGTACGGGAACTCGCCGCAGAGCGCGGCCTGATCAAGGAGCCCACCCCCAAAGGTCTGCGGCACGCTCATGCGAGCGACCTCATCTCCGTGGTCGGGATCGAGCCGGTGTCCAAGCGGCTGGGCCACGCCAACGTCACTGTGACCAGCGGGGTTTACTCCCACCTCACCCCTGACGCCGACTCCAGGATGGCCGCGGCCATCGACTCCACCCTCACCGGAGGAAAGACCCCAGAGATCGTGTCCGAGGCGCCGGCCGCCGCGGAGCCATCGAACGACGCAGCGTCCGATCTGCCGCCTGAACTGACGGCGTTGCTGACTAAGGCTATCGGGCAGGCCCTTGCGGATGGCACCGAGCTGGGTGCCCTGCTCCGGACGGGCCGGCCAGGGTAGCGCCGATAGCGTGACGGCAGCAGAAGGGGGGGGGGGCGGGGGGGGGGCGCCCCCCCCCCCGGGAGCGGGGTGGGGGGGTGGGGAGCGCCCCCCCCGCGGGGGGGCGCGCGGGAGA